>CAZGJO010000053.1:0-10954 GCA_964525685.1 uncultured Ectothiorhodospiraceae bacterium
TCCGCAGGGTGACGGGATCGCCGGGGCCGAGGCCGTGGTGGGCGGCGAACGGCTCGGTGATCCAGACCGCCTCGCCGGCGGCGAGCCGGTCCCAGGCATCCGGGGCCGCCGCCTTGAGTTGGAAGCCGGCGCGGCTGCCACCGTGGGTGTCGACCGCGCGCAGCCGCGCCTCGCCGCCGTCCCAGCCGACCCGCCGGTAGCGCGAGGCGACCACCGACTCGACCCCGTCGACGGCGGCCAGCCGTTCGGTCAGTCCCGGCGGCAGGGGTGTCGGCTCGCCGCCGGTGACCGACGGGGTTCCGACGTAGACATCGGCGGCGAGGGTGCTGTCGAGCCAGGTGGCCAGGCTGGTGCGGAAGCTGTCGATCATCACACCGACACCGATCACGGCGGTGATGGCGATGACCAGGGCGATGGCGGCGACCGCGCTGCGCGACAGGCCGGTGGCCACCCCGCGCGCCGCCATCCGTGCCGGGCTGCCGAACAGCGCCCCCGCAGGACGGGCGGCCAGCAGGGCGAGGCCGCGCACCGCCCACGGCACCATCAGCGCGGCCCCCAGCAGCAGCGCGCCGATGCCGAGGAAGCCGGTGGCCAATTCGCCACCGAGGGTAAGCAGGCCGCCACCGGCGACGGCCGCCAGCAGCCCGGCCAGTGCCGCCGGCCCCACCCGGCTTTGGGTGCGTTGATCGAAGGCCGCCTGATCCAGCGCCGTGCGCGGGGTCACCGCCGCCGCCTCACGCGCCGGCGCGGCCGCCGCCAGGGTCGCGACCCCGATCCCGAGTCCGACCGCCCAGAGCAGTGCCAGCGCCGAGGGGGCGACGTCGCGGACACTGATGACGAAGTAGAGGTCGGCGATGGTCCGGGTCACCAGCACCAGCAGCCCGTCGGCCAGCAGCCAGCCCAGCGGCAGGCCGATGAGGGTGCCGAGGGCGCCGATGGCCGCTCCTTCACCGACCACCCCTCGGAACAGGCGGCCGCGATCGACGCCGATGGCGCGCAGCCGGCCCAGCAGCGGGCGGCGCTGGACCACCGAGAAGGAGACGGCGTTGTAGATCAGCAGCGCGCCGACCAGCAGCGACAGCAGGCTGAAGGCGGTGAGGTTGAGGCGAAAGGCGCGGGTCATCTCGGCCAAAGCCGCCGCCCCGGCCTCGGCCGGCTCGATCCGCGCTTCGGCCGACAGCCGCTCGGCGACCGCGGCCAGCCAGTCATCACGGCCGTCACCCTCCGGGGCGATCAGGTCGATGCGCGACAGCCGGCCCACCGAATCGAACAGGGTCTGGGCGGTGGCGATATCCACCAGCAGGGTGTCGCGCAGCCCCTCGGCGGTGAGGCCGTCCGGCGGCTCGGCCACCGCCGCCACGGTCAGTGTGTGCGTGCGGCCGCCGCGCGTCACCGGCAACGTGTCGCCCGGGGCCACTCCCAGACGCGCGGCCTCATCGGTCAGCAGCGCCACCTGCCCCGGGCGCCCCAGCCAGGTCCCCGGGGCGGCGGCGCGCGTGGCGCCGGCCACCGTGGTGCGTACACCGCCCTCGGCCCAGGGGTCGCCCCCGGGCGCCCGCAGCGGCCGCTCGCCCTGGACCTCAGGGCCCTCGACCACCGGGGCCGTGGCGCGAAAACCGGCGCGGCGCAGGTCGGCGTAGACCGCCTCGTCGATCCCGGCGCTGCCGGCGACCACCCGATGGGTCGCCGCCCCGGTCAGCGCCTCGGCCGACAGGATGAAGGCGCGTTCGGCGGAGCTGTTGGCCAGCTCCACCGCCACCACCACCGCCACCCCGAGGGCGACGCCGAGCACCGCCAGGGCCGCCTGCCACGGGTGGCGCCGGTGGTGGCGCCAGCCGGCGCGCGCCAGGATCATGCGCCCTCCGCCGGCTCCAGGCGGCCGCCGCGCAGCACGAGGACCCGGTCCGCCCGCGCCGCCACCTCGTGGCTGTGGGTGGCCATCAGTACCGTGGTCCCGTGCTCGCCGCAGAGCTCCCCGAACAGGTCGAGGACCGCGGTGGCCGTGGCGCCGTCGAGGCTGCCGGTGGGCTCATCGGCGATCAGCAGGGCCGGCTGGTGGATCAGGGCCCGGGCGATGGCGACCCGCTGGCGCTCGCCGCCGGACAGGTGTTCCGGGAAGCCGGCTCCGCGATCCGCCAGCCCCACCCGCTCCAGGAGTTCGGTGGCGGCCCGGCGTCCGGCCGCGTCCAACCGACCATTGAGCTCCAGCGGCAGCAGCAGGTTCTCCAGCACCGTCAGGGTCGGCACCAGATTGAGCTGCTGGAACACGAAACCGAGGTGGCGGCGGCGGAACAGGGTCCGCGCGCGCTCGTGCAAAGAGGTGAGCGAGTATTCACAGACCGAAATGGAGCCGCTGTCGGGCTGCTCCATGGCGCCGATGAGGTTCAGCAGCGTCGACTTGCCGGAGCCGCTGGGCCCCATGATGGCGCAGGTCTCACCGGCCGCCACCCGCAGATCGAGACCGGCGAGCACGGTCCGCAGGCCATTCCCCTCGGGGTAGCCCTTGGCAATGTTGTGCAGCCGTATCGAGGCGGTGGTATCCACGGGATCAGTGTAGCTCCCCGTAGACGGCATTGGCTGCCGCTGCGAGGTCAAGGCTGATCCACACCCGGTGCGGTGGTGAACCGAGGGGCTTCCTCCATGTGCGCCGCCAGGGAATAGGCGGTGTGCGGTCGGATGCCGACACCGACCATGTCGATGCCCAGGGCGTGGCACGCCGTGGCGAGCTGATTGAGGAAGGCGTAGTAGGTCGGGTCGACGATGGCGACCTCGGCCAGGGAGTAGTAGAGCCGCTCGGGCTGATGCTCGCCCACCTCCCGCAGGATGGCGTCGATGGCGGCGCCGGGATCGGCGGGATTGATACCGTGCTGCGGTTCCAGAAGGACACCGCCCCGCCCCAGCGGCGTCAGCTGAAAGCCGGTATCGCTGCGCATGCCGGCCTCACTCCTGCGGGGTGACCACGGTGATGCCGAGCTGGCGGAAGGCCTCCTTGAGGCCGTCCGCCAGGCTGCCGCGCGTCTGGATGTCGCCCAGGTCGATGTTGAGCATGGTCAGCGCCCGGGCGATCTCCGGCCGGATCCCGGTGAGGATGGCCTCGGAGCCCATGAGCTTGATGGCGCGGACCATGTGGATCAGGTGGTGGGAGACCTGGGAGTCGATGCTGCTGACCCCGGTCAGATCCATCACCACCACCTTGGTGTGTTCGCGCGAGATGTGGTCGAGGAGCGACTCCATGATGGTCATGGTGCGGCGCGAATCCAGTGTACCGATGACCGGCAGGGTCAGCACGCCGTCCCAGATCTCGGTGATCGGCGTTGCCGTTTCCCGCAGCTCCGACTCCTGGGAGCGAATGGTCTCGTCCTTCTGGCTCAGATAGGCGCGGAAGACGGTGAGGATCAGCTCGACAAAGTGGCCGGAGAAGAAGTCGAGCACCGAGCGCGATTTGCTGAACCCCTCCCCGGTCTCCTCCTCCAGTGCGCGGATCAGCGCGTCCTGCAGGGCCTGGGTATAGCGGACGATGTCCTCCACGTCGCCACCCCGGGTCAGGATCTTGCTGGCCAGGTTGGTGAAGAAGCTCTCCAGCGCCTGATACTCGGCGGACTGCCGGCTGAACGGGTCGGGTGAGGCGAGCAGCCCGGCGATGAGGTACTGGATCTCCAGACTGAGATCGCTGATCTCGTGGTCGTCCAGCAGGCCGTTGGCACCGCCGAAATACTGCCGGGCCGGCGGTTCCAGGGACGGCGCGATATCCCGGGGCGGGTGCGCGAACAGCGCCTTGAGCCGGTCGGTGAGCTGGGGGGTATCGGTGGGCATGGTGTTGCCTCCGCTTGCTTCAGGACGGCCGGGGCCGTGTGGTGGTCGACTCACTCGGCAGGGCGACGGCACAGATGGACTGATCGTCCGACATGCGCCCCATGATGTTGCCGAGCACGTAGGCGATCAACTGTGGGTGCTGTTCCTGCAGACCGGGGAAGGAGTCGCCGTCCCAGTTGCGACGGATACCGTCGCTGGCGGTGACGATGAGCCCGCGCCGGTCGAAGGGTTCGAGGTACTCGGTGGGGTGCTTGTGTTCCCGCCCGAGGACACCGGGGGCAAAGAACAGAGTATCGGTCTGGTCGCGCGGCGCGCGGAGGACATGGGCGTGCATGTCGCCGACCCCCACCTCGGTGAAGCGCAGCTCACCGGCGATGCCCACCGCGCCCCGGCTCTCCACCAGCTGACAATCGGCGTCGTGGAGCATCTGCTCGGGAGCGGCGTCGGCGTGCAGATGGTTGCCGAGGGAGTCGATGGTTTCCTGGGCCTCCTGGCCGTGGCCCAGGGCATCCAGGTGGAGCCAGCGCAGGGCGTGGTTGGTGCGCTGCAGGTAGACGATGTCGCCGTTGAAGCGGGCATCGGTGAGGGCGCGGCTGTAGAGGCCCACCTGTGCCGGGGCGGTCCAGTCGTCCACGGTCTCGTCGGTGCGAAAGCGCGCCAGGATGGCGGTGCCGGTCCATTTGCGCACCGGCGAGTCGTCGTGGCGGCGGCTGTAGACCATCATCTCGTTGCTGAGCCGGTGGATGCTGCCGAGCCCCTTCCCCAGGGTCCCCGAGGTGGAGTAGCCGTCGTCCAGCGCCGCCGTGACATCGGCGATGCCGGGCCCGTAGTCCAGGGCGAAGATGTCCAGCACGCCACCCGGCTGCTGCCAGACCTGGACGCTGCCGCGGCCCTCGGCGTACTTGTACAGGTTGCTGGCCAGCTCCGTGGCCACGAGCCCCATGTTCTGGCAGTCGGTCTCGGAGAAGCCCAGGCGGTGGGCCACGCTCATTACCCGGGCGCGCAGCAGCAGGGTGCTGCTTTCGCTCTCCACCCGGCCGTCATGGAGCAGCCCGCAGGTGGCGTGGGTGTTGATGATCTTCATTGCAGCAGCGCCCGGGGTTCGACCGTGGCGGCGCAGTGCTCCACGCAGCCCACTCGGCCGCGCAGTCGCTGGCAGGCGGCGATGGTCACACAGCCGCGGCCGGCCTCCTTGGAGGCGTACAGGGCGTTGTCCGCGGATTCGAACAGGGCCCGGGCCGGCTGCGACAGGTCGTTCCACTCCGACAGGCTGTCGATGCCGATGCTCACATTGCCCTCCATGGCCTCCAGGATCGCCATGGCGCGGCGGCAGGCGGTGTCCTTGTCGGCCCACAGGAGAATGGCGAACTCATCACCGCCGATGCGGTAGGCGCTGTCGACATCCGTACGGGTGGCCGCCCGCATGGCCTCCGCCATCCGCCGGAGGCACTGGTCGCCGTGGAGGTGGCCGTGCTCGTCGTTGTATTCCTTGAAGTGGTCGATGTCCAGGAGCAGCAGCGAGAGGGTCTCGTTGGGCTGGCGGCAGGCACGGCGATAGGCCTGCTCGAACTGGCGATCGAAGGCGCGGCGGTTGAACAGGCCGGTGAGGGCGTCGGTATCGGCCTGACGCTCCGATTCCTGGAGCGCCTCCTGACGCGCAGCCAGATCGGCCTGGATGGCCTGGATCTCGTTGCGCAGGCTGCGCCGGGTCACCTCGAAACGCTGCTCGATCTCGCGGTTCCGGGCGAGCAGCCGCGCGGGCTCGACCACCCGGGTCGCCTGGCGCAGCTGCTCGGTGAGGTCGTTCAGGGCCACGGGATCGGGACGCTCGGGGAGGGTGGCCAGGTCGTCACGGTGCTCCGCCTCGCCCCAGCGGACTCGCAGGGCGAGGCCGTCGAGTTCCACGGTGGCGGGCAGCGGATGGCCCCGCCCGGCGCCGGCATCCCGCAGCCGGGGGAAGAGGCGGTTGAGGGCGGTGACCAGTTGCAGGCGCGGCACGCCGAGCCTGTCGCCTGCCACCAGCAGGTGGTTGGCAAAGTCCTGGAGGTCCGACTCCAGGATGAGGTTCTGACTGAAGAGGTCCTTGCCGCCCATGGTCTCGCGTACGTCCGTCCTGCTTGCAAGGCTTCTATCTCACACCATCGGTGGGATTTTGGGAAGGGGGCGAGCGGTCCGGGCCTCGGCGTCGGTGAACCGGGTCCCTGTCACCGGCGGTTTTGTTTGCCCCCCGGGCCCCCTTTTGCCAGACTGCTGTGAAGGCGATCACATTCGACGGGGGTCCGGGCATGGACAGGGGTCAAGGGACGAGGGAGCCGACCGGCGGGGTGGCGATCCACTACGAGGACCTGGTGGAGAACCACCCCTATCTGGTGGTCTGCTACCTGCCCGACACCACCATCCTCTACGCCAATGCCACCGCCCACGCCTTCTACGGCCTGTCACCGGGGGGGCTCCACGGCCAGCGGTGGATGGAGATGCTCCCGGACAGCCACCGCGAGCAGAACCGTATCCAGTTGGCGAGCTACACCCCGGAGAGCCCCGTCCACTACATCCAGAACCCGTCGGTTCGCGCCGACGGCGAGTGGCGCTGGGTGGAGTGGACCAGCCGCGCCTTCTTCGACGAGTCGGGGGCCGTCACCCATTTCCAGGCCATCGGCATGGACATCACCGAGCGCCGCAATGAGCAGATGCTGCGCCAGAAGCTGCTGGCGAGCCTGGGCGAGGGTGTCTTCGGCATCGACGTCGACGGCAACTACACCTTCCTGAACCAGGCCGCCTGTCAGCTGCTCGGCTTCGCCGACGAGGCGGAGGCCCTGGGACGGAACTCCCATGCGCTCTCCCACCATACCCACCCGGACGGCAGCCACTTCAACGGCGAGAGCTGCCCGGTCTACAACGTCCTGCAGACCGGTGAGACCCTGCATTCCTGGGAGGACTATTTCTGGAGCCAGGACGGGTACGGTTTCCCCGTGCTGCTCAACGCCGCGCCGCTGTTCGACGAGAGCAGCGCGGTCTCCGGGGCCGTGGTCTCGTTCCAGGACATCAGTGAGCGCCGGCGGATCCAGGAGCGCATGGAGCAGAGCGAGGGGGAGCTGGCCGAGGCGCAGCGCATCGCCCACCTTGGGAGCTGGGTCTCCGACTTCGTGGCCGGGGAGATCCGCTGGTCCGACGAGGTCTACCGGATCTTCGGTCTGGAGAAGGACGAATGGGGGGGCACCGAGGCCGCCTTCATGGAGGCGGTGCACCCCGAGGACCGGCCCATGGTCCGCCGGGCCATCGATGATGCGCTGCGCCCCGATGGGCCGCCCTACGACATCGAGCACCGGATTCAGCGGCCCGACGGCACGGTGCGTATCGTCTATCAGAAGGGGCGCGTGCAGTTCGACGAGGCGGGGCGGCCCCTGCGCATGATCGGGGTGGTCCACGACATCACCGAGCGGCGCGAGGCGGAGAATCTGCTGCAGTATTTCTCCTACCACGATGTCCTCACCGAACTGCCGAACCGGACGCTGTTCCGCCACCGTCTGCAGCAGGCGGCCGTGCGGACAAGCGATGATACGGGGGGCTTCGCCGTCCTCTACCTGGGGCTGGACCGGTTCAAGGGGGTCAACGAAGGCATGGGCCACGATGTCGGTGATCGCCTGCTGCAGCAGGTCGCCCACCGGCTGGAGGGGAACCTGCGCTCCGGCGACAGCCTGGCGCGCGTCGGCGGGGACGAGTTCGCCGTGCTGCTCCGGGACATTGAGGGAGACGAGGCGGTGGCCGCCGAGGTGGAGCGTCTGCTGGCGCCGTTGCGGGAGCTCTACGCGGTGGACGCGGAGGAGTTCTATGTCCCCGCCTCCGCCGGGGTCTCTCTCTTCCCTGACGATGGCCGCGAAGCCGAACCGTTGCTCAACCGGGCCGAGGCGGCCATGCACCAGGCGAAGCAGAACGGCGGCAACGGATTCCACTACTGCGCCGCAGAGATGAATGAACGGGCCCGCACCCGGGTGACCCTGGCCAGCCGGCTGCGCCGCGCGGTCAACGAAGGCGAGGGCTTCTTCCTCGAGTACCAGCCGCGGGTCCACTGCGGCAGTGGGGCCGTGGTCGGCGTAGAGGCGCTGCTGCGCTGGCGCGACCCGGACGGGGCGATCCATTCACCGGCGACCTTCATCCCGGTCCTGGAGCAGACCGGGCTCATCAGCGAGCTGGGGGCGTGGATCGTCGAGCAGGCGTGCGCCCAGGGTCGCGCGTGGCGCGACGCCGGTCTCCCGGCCGTGCAGATGGCGGTCAACCTCGCCGCGCCACAGTTCCACGACGCCGGTCTGCCGACGGTCATCGAACAGGTGCTGTCGCGGACCGGCATGCCGCCGGGAGGACTGGAGCTGGAGGTGACCGAGAGCATGCTGATGAGCGATATCCCGATGGTCACCCGGACGCTGGGGCAGTTCCGCGACATGGGCGTGCGCGTCGCCCTGGACGACTTCGGCACCGGCTACTCGTCGCTGGCCTATCTGCGCCAGTTTCCGCTGGACATCCTCAAGATCGATCGCTCCTTCGTGAACGACATCCACGACGGCAATGGCGGGGTGGCCATCATCCGCACCATCCTCAGCCTGGCGGCAAACCTCGAGCTCGAGACCGTCGCCGAGGGGGTGGAGACCGACGAGCAGCAGGCGTTCCTGGAGGCGGAGGGCTGTGACTCCATCCAGGGGTTCCTCTTTGCGCGCCCGCTGGCGCCGGAGGCGTGCGCGGAGCGGTTGGCGCAGCGGGCGCGGGGCAACGGCGGGGCCGCGACATGAACATCCTCGGGATCGAATCTTCCTGCGACGAGAGCGCCGCCGCCATCTGCCGGGACGGCCGGCTGCTGAGCCACGCCCTCCACAGCCAGGTGGAACTGCACGCCGAATACGGCGGGGTGGTGCCGGAACTGGCCTCGCGCGACCACATCCGGCGGATCACGCCGCTGGTGGAACGAGTGCTGGACGAGGCCGGCCTGGCGCGCAGCGACCTCGACGGCGTCGCCTATACCGCCGGTCCGGGTCTGGTGGGGGCGCTTCTGGTGGGCGCCGGCATCGGCCGTAGCCTCGCCTGGGCTCTGGACGTCCCGGCGGTGGCGGTGCACCACATGGAGGGGCACCTGCTGGCACCGATGCTCGAAGACGACCCGCCGGCCTTCCCCTTCGTCGCCCTGCTGGTCTCCGGTGGCCATACCCTGCTGGCCGAGGTCCGCGATTTCGGCGACTACCGGCTGCTGGGGCAGTCGGTGGACGACGCCGCCGGCGAGGCCTTCGACAAGACCGCCAAGATAATGGCGCTGGGCTATCCCGGCGGACCGGCCCTGGCGGCGCTGGCCGAGGAAGGCGAGACGGGCCGTTACACCTTCCCGCGCCCGATGACCGACCGCCCCGGCCTCGATTTCTCCTTCTCCGGCTTGAAGACGCGGGTGCGCGAGGCGGTGGAGGCGGCCGGCGAGGACCACGGCGCGCGCGCCGCCATCGCCCGCGCCTTCGAGGAGGCGGTGGCCGATACCCTGGCCATCAAGTGCCGGCGGGCGCTGGAGCAGACCGGCCTGGAGACACTGGTGGTCGCCGGAGGCGTCAGCGCCAACCGCCATCTGCGCGGCGTACTCGACGCCATGGCGGCGGGGCGCGGGGCGCGGGTCTACTACCCCCGCCCCGAGTTCTGCACCGACAATGCCGCGATGATCGCCTATGCCGGCTGGCACCATCTGGCCCGGGGTGAACACGAGGGGAGTGCCATTCGAGTCTTCCCGCGCTGGCCGCTGTCCGCCTGACGCGGCACGACGGCTGCCCGCCGAACCCGCAGCGACCCGTCACCCCGGTGGCGGCTCAGCAGGCGCACCCCTTCGGGGTGCCCTGCGCTGCTCGCCCGGAAGGGGGCCGCTCGCGAACTCGCTTCGCTCGAACAGCGCTCGCTCTTCGCCCCCTTTCGGGCTGCGCTGCTCGGTGCGCCTGAAATCGCCGCCACCGGGGTGACGGGTCGCTGCGGGTTCGGCGGGCAGCCGTCGTGCCGAGTCAGTCCCCGTCCTTGCGTCCGATGCGCGGCTCGGTGCCGGCGGCGATGGTGCGGATGGTGCCGCGGTGGCGCCAGACGAGGAAGAGCGCGAGCACCGACAGCAGGAGCGTGGTGCCCGGCGTCGCGCCCAGCAGCCAGGAGTAGGTGGGGGCGAGCACCGCCGCCACCAGGGCCGCCAGCGACGAGAGCCGGGCGACGGCGGCCACCAGCAGCCAGGTGGCCAGGACCGCGCCGGCCAGCAGCGGCATCAGCGCGATGAGGGCGCCGAAGGCGGTGGCGACCCCCTTGCCGCCCCCGAAGCGGAAGAAGACCGGGTAGAGGTGGCCGAGGAAGGCGGCCAGCGCGGTGGCGGCCACGACGACCTCCGGCGCGCCGACGGCCTGGGCCGCGGCGACCGGCAACAGCCCCTTGAGCAGGTCGCCGATCAGCGTGGCCGCAGCCGCCTTCTTGCCACCCAGCCGCAGGACATTGGTGGCGCCGGGGTTGCCCGAGCCGTCGCTGCGCGGATCCGGTAGTCCCATCAGTCGGCAGGTGATGATGGCCGCCGACAGCGAGCCGAGCAGGTAGCCCAGCGGCACGAAGAGCCAGAACATTGACGCGCCTCCTCCCGTAATCGATGCGGCAGTATACCGGTTCGACTCTTCGGCCGACCACCGGCCTCGAGCCGATACGGCCAGCGCCTCGCCATGGGCTGTTGCTGCCGGCACGGCTATACTGGGGCGGCAAGGCGCAAGGGGAGTCGATTCATGGACACCATCACCATCAGCGGACTGAAGCTGGAAACGGTCATCGGGGTGCACGCCTGGGAGCGGGCCGCGTCGCGTACATTGCGGGCGGATCTGGAGCTGGGCACCGACATTCGCCCGGCGGCGGCCAGTGACGACGTGGCCGACACCATCGACTACCAGGCCGTGGCCGAGCGCCTGCAGGCCTTCGCCGCCGACGCCCGCTACCAGCTCCTGGAGGCGCTCGCCGAGGCCATGGCGGAGCTGTTGCAACGGGAGTTCGGCATCCCCTGGCTGCGTCTGCGGCTGGACAAGCCCGGTGCCGTCCGAGGAACGGGCGGCGTGGGTCTGGCCATCGAGCGCGGGGAGAAGGGCTGACGGCGCCTCCCGTCAGTCGT
>CAZGJO010000054.1:0-10906 GCA_964525685.1 uncultured Ectothiorhodospiraceae bacterium
CAGTCGAGATCGCGTGGTGCTCGTGGTAGCGCTCGACGACGCGGACGTGGTTCTCGGACGGCTCGGGAGTCAGCTCCGAGAGATCTCCGACCGTCTCGAACGTCGTCGGCGAAGCCACGTTGGTGACGATGACGGTAGCGAGCTCGTCGGTGTCGTAGTCCTCACCGGCGAGGTCGTTGGCGTGGTCGGTGATGACGACCTCGTGCCCGGCCTTCAGGTTGTGCGGGGTGGCTGTGGTCACGGTGGAGGTGGTCGCGGTGGTGAAACTTTCCACCTGCGGTGCCCACAACGAGCCAGGAGCGGTGTTGGTAGCCACGGGGACACTTGGGTCCTGATCGGCCGCGAGCGGGGCGATGATCGGGGCGTTGGCGCGCAGTGCGAGCGATGCCAGGGACCGGTCGTACCTGTCGTTGCAACTGTCGACTGCTGCCGGGGTCGGGAAGATGGCCCCGTTCGTGGTGAAGCACAGCGCCTCGTACTTCTCCCCGAAGAAGTTCATCGGGAAGTACTGGTCCGGCTCGGCCTGTAGGGCTTCGTCATCCTCGTCGACCAGCCCGGGGATAACACGTCCTGGGACCGTCCCGTCAGCGGCGTAGCGCAGCGCTGCGGAGGTGTCGAAGGGGTTCTCGCTCGGGCCACCTTCGATGGCGCCGGCGGTGGGTTGGGGGACGATGACGAGCAGGGGTGCGAGCAGCAGCCAGACCATCGCTAGGGCGATGGGTCGGGCGGTGATCCAGGTGGTCGGCCCGGCGTGCCCGGTGGTGCGGTCGGGCGGTGTGTCCAGTGGTCGCCCTCGGGCGGTGTCCATCGGTGCCTCCTCGTGGCGGGGCACGGAGGAGGTGGTCCTGCGCCCCCGGGCCCGCCGATCGCTATCGGATTCGTATAAATACGAAGCGTGGGGGATGGGCAGGTGCGCGGGTGACGGATGTGGCGGTGTTGACCCGTTCGGGTCAGCTGTGGTCGCTGCCCACTGACCCGTTCAGGTCAGGCGGAGCGGCGTTCTGCCTCGATGAGTGCGCGGTACAGCACGTCGAGTCGTTGGAGGTTGCGCAGCTGGGGTGCGCGCTCCCCCCGTTCCCAGCCCCCGACGGTGGAGATGGACACGTCGAGTTCCCAGGCGAGCCGCTCCTGGGTGAAGCCGGCAGCTGTGCGGATCGCCCTGACCAGATCGGGCACCAAGCCGAGGGGCACGGTGGTGACACCCGGACCCACCGGTGTGCGGCGCAGCGCTGCACCACCCGGACCGGCCCTGAACGGTGGCTGGACACGGTTGGTTGTTGGTTCGGTCTCCATCGCTGCTCTCCCTCTCGGCGGCTGCGGTCGTTGCGGTCGCTGGTGTCCTGCCGGCCCGGTCCACCGATCGCGCAACGGGACGGGGCAGTCACGCAGCGTGACAGCCCGAAGCCCCGGTCGACGGTCAAGCAGGGCGGTCACCGGGAGGTCGAGATGTTCGGGTCAGCCCGTGGTGGCACCGGATGATCCGAACGGGTCACGTCCCTGCCGAGCCGGCTGTCCTGCACGCGGACGGTGGTGACGTTGACGCGTCACGAGCGCTCGCTCCGGTCCACAGCGACGAACGGGGAAGCGAAGTCCGGACAGACGATGATCCTTACCAAGCAGGTGTTCCCCGGGGTCCGGCTGAGCGTGTCCGAACGCGGGGTCGGTGTATCCGCCGGCACGCGGTTCCTGCAGGTGTCGGAGGACGCCACCTCGATGTTGTTGCACGGGGCGCCGCCGGTGCCCCTGGACCCGGGTTGAGCGTCCAGCTGCCGGCCCGCAGCGAGGCCGGGGAGCAGCGCCGAGCGGACCGTCGATCACCGGCTGCTAGCCGCTATAGGGCAGCTATAGTAAGAGCACGTCATCCCCCGCAGCAGGGATGGATGACGGTCCCCGCACCGCCCGCCGCTTCGTCCTGCGACCTACGCGGCTCGACGGCAGCGGAATCAACACGCAGTATCGACGGAGGTTCCGATGTCCGGCGTCGTCTACGACACGCGCGAGCGCGATCGGTCCGTGTCCAAGCCGGTCTCCGGGGGTGCGCGCGCGGCGACGTCGGTGGAGACGGTCCCGGTGGACGCCGGTACCCGCGCTGTTGATGGGATGATGTCCGACGGTGCGGCCGGTGAGCCGCGGGCTGCGTCCGTCCCTATGGAGGTGACGCAGGCGCTGGAGGTGTTCGCCGCGCTCGAACCGAGCCAGGCGCAGGACCTCGCGACCGTGCTGACGGGGTGGGTCGAGCAGCTGGAGTCCTCGGGTGCCGGGAGCGTTGTCGACCAGAGCTTCGCCGTGAAGGACTTCGAGCGCTACGACGTCGACCTGCTGGGGCAGGCCTACCAGGCCCTCGCAGAGGCTGGCGTGATCAAGGGCATCAAGCTCGATGTCGGCGCGGATGTCGAGCAGCAACTCGGCCCTGTCGTCGGCAAGGCGAAGGCGGCCTTGGAGGTCTTCACCGGCGTGTTCGGCCACGCGCGCGCCGCAGGTTTCGTGGAACGCGGCAACTTCTTCTGGGATATCGCAGCCAGCGGCCATCTGAAGGCGTCGCTGTTCGTCGGAACCGCTGCCGAAGGCGAGGTCGGGCTCTCAGCCGCGTTCGGTTCCACGCAGGTCGACGCGTTCGCTCAGGGTGAGCTCATGGCGGGTGCTCGCGTCGCCGGCGAGGGCACCATCGCTCTGTCGGCCAACCGCGTCGTGCTCGATGCGGAGGCGGTGGCCTTCGCCGGTGTGAAGGCCGACGGCAGCGTCGGCGGAAGCACGAAACTGTTCGGGCGCACCGTGTTCGGCGTCAAGGCCACGGGATCGGTCGGTGCCGGTGTTGGCGGGGACGCATCCTTCAAGTTCAAGGCGGGCGGCGGCAAGCTGACGGTCGCGGGTTCCACCTTCGCGAGCCTGGGTCTTGGACTCGGTGGCGGCGGTGAGGGCCAGGCCGACCTCAACCCCCTCAAGGTGTATGTGTGGCGGGCCCTGTCGCGCATGTCGGACCGGGCCGGGATGAAGGACCACATCAACACCCGAGCTGTCCTGACCGACGCCGCCAGTCCGCTGCGTGCGGCGCTGCTCGGCTACAGCGAGCGGAAGTGGCGGTTGGTGCGGACCGGTCGTGCGGACAACTACGTCAAGGCGGAGAAGGTCCAGGCCTTCATCGATGAGCACATCAACCGCACCACCCTGAAGGAGCACCGCATCTCCACCTACGATCGACTCATCGAGGAACTCGTCGAGAGCACCCTGCGAGGCCCGGATGGCGCGGTGAAGGTGAAGGCATCGGTGCTCCACGGCAAGCTCACGGGGTTGGAAGAGCACCCGAAGGACGCCATCGACAAGATCAAGCGGCACTGGGCCGGAGAGGTGTCCGGCCTGACCCCGGAGCGCTGAGCGATGTCCCACGACATGACGGAACTCACCCACCCCGCGATGGGGGTCGTCGTCGACGTGCCCACCGGCTGGGAGGTCGAGGGTGACGACGCAGGGCGTGCGCTCACCTGTCTCCCGGACGGCGAGTGGGAGGAGGACGGCCTCTCCGCCGCCATCCGCATCACCCGGCAGGCGCCGCTGGAGGTGGACGAGGACGTCGCCGAGGTGGCGGCGGAGTCCCTGGCCAGCCTGCGTGCCACCTCCCCCGACCTCGAGCTGCTCCACACCGAGCAGCAGGGGACCACGGTCATCCGGGTGTACGAGTACGAGCCTGAGGGTCTCGGCAGGCGGGTGCGCCAGGTCCAGGGCCTGATCGCCGACGTAGGGCTGTGGTCGGTGACCGCCAGCTCGCCGCTGGCCCACGCTGATGCGCTCCAGCCGGTGTTCCTGGCCGTGATCCGGTCCCTGCGCCGCCTGGAGGCGTGACCCCGCGGGCCGCGGCGCCCCTCCGCGCCCCATCTGGAGCCGCCGCTCGGGCTGTGGACCCGCCTGGCGTCCTCCGCCGCGCTGCAGGGCGTCACGGTGCCCACCGCGCTCCACGAGGGCGATCCGGCCGGGCTCACGCCGGCGCAACGTTACGGCGCGGGGCTGGCCCTCCTGCAGGCGCTCACCGAGGGGGGCAACCGACCCTGCTGTTGCTCGACGATCTGCACGACGCCGACCTGAGCTCGCTGCTGCTGTTCGAACTGCTGCCCTCGCTGGTCGTGGCCCTTGTGGTCGTCCGGTGCCGGCTGGTCGTGGCCCGACCGCCACCGGGTGAAACGTCGGCGTGCCCGCGACAGCCCGAGGAGCAGCAGCGCCGCCCGATCACGGTAGACCAGGACCTCGACGCCGTCGTCGGGGACGAAGGGCAGCAGGCTCCACCAGCTCAGCCGAGTCAGCGTGAGACTCGTCTCGGTCTGGAGCAGCGCCTCGCCCCCGTTGGTGGTCCGGGCACGCAGTTCCCCCGGGCCACGGTTGAGCACCCGTGGCAGCTCGGGCAGCAGCCCGTCGATCCCACTCCGCGCCCCGTCGACACGGCGGAGCGTGGGCCCGTCGAGTGCCAACTGCGCCGTGGCCCCGTCGTAGGCCTCCGGCCAAGCGCCGAGGCGGATGCGCGTCGCGACGCCCGCGCTCACGCCCAGCCCACCGCTCGGTCCGGTCTCCGGCCGGAGCTGGTAGCTCAGCAGCCCCGCTAAGGGGGGCGCATCCGGATCGACGTCGTCGACGTGCAACCGCACCTCGAACCGCCGGCTGCCACGCATCCTGCGCATCGAGCAGGACATCGTCGAAGTTGAGTTCCACCACCCCCGGCCGGTCCGACTCGACCATCACCTCCATCGTCGCGTCACCGGACCCGTCGGTGCCGGCGACGATGTCGACGCTGGTCTCCATGGTGCCGAGCAGGGTCTGGGCTGCAGCTGGCCGCGCCGGCGAGATGACCAGCAGCAGCCCCAGCGCCGCGATCAGCATGCCGAGGTGGCGCGCACGCGTGGGGTGCTGGCGACCCGGTAGGCGCGTCCTCCGGGCGCGAGCTGGCCCCACGGGATCAGTCCTCACCGGCCGGGCTGTCCTCGATGGTGTAGGTCACCGTGACCGTCAGCTCGCCCCGTCGTCCCAGTCGCGAACTTCGGGCGCCTTGGCCAGGCTCGGCTGTCCGGCCGAGGCGAACCCTGGAGAATCCGACCCCGGCTCGGGGAACCGGTAGGTGAGGTTGGCCTCCCCCACGCTGTCGGAGTCGATCGCATCGATGACGACGCCTTGGTCTTCGTCTGGGTCACGCAGCAGCAGAGCAGCCCCGGGGGCCTCGCCTGCCTGGTCCTGGCCCGCCGCGAATGGCAGGACGTCCGCGACGACCACGAGGTTGATGCCGACCAGGTCGATGAGCTCATCCACCAGGGATCCGTCCCCGTCCTGTATATCGGTCACCTGGGCGGTGATGCGTGCCGGATCGAACCTCTCGGGGTTGTTGTAGGCCAGCGCGTTTCCCTCCTGTGGCTCGAGGTCTGGTCCGGAGAGTGGGAAGCCAGCGAGGAGTTCGCCGAAGCTCGGCTCCACCCGCTCATCCGAGTCGTCGCGGGGCACGACGGCGACGAACCGAGGTTCGGGCAGGACCTCGACGACGACGGTGTCGGTGTCCGAGGTCTCCAGTCCAAACAGCGACGGGAATGATGGATCGGCGAAGACGGCGCTCGCGGGGAGCAGCAGGATGACCGACAGCAGGCCGATCCGAACCGTCCGGCGGCGGGGTAACGAGAACGGCAGGTGCATGGAGTTGCTCCTCGTGAGGTGTGCCGAGACTGATAGCGCCAGGGCCGTGCCCGTGCCACGGAAGGGCCGGTCCTTTCCGTGGGACCGGGGATCAGGACCGCACGAGGACCGGTCCGCTTGGGGGGCCGTTGGGCTGCACGTTGTGCGAGGGCGTGGCCGGGTGGGGCGGGGTTGTGCAGCCGGGTGCCAGCATCCTGGTCGTCGGCGATGACGCCACGAAACGGTCGATGGTGTCCGCGGCACTGGTGGAGCGCTACCGGGTCCTCGAAGCAGCGGAACATGTGGCAGCCCTGTCCTCGAGCGCACTGGTCGACCTTGTCGTCCTGGTGTCCCAGGGCAGGACGGCCTCGAGCCGCTCGGCGTTCGCACGTCTTCAGCGGACCCTGGTCGCGCGCGGCGTCCCACTGCTGCAGGTCGCGGATGGTCCGGCGATACCCGTCGGTCCTGAGCAGGCGGCTGAGGACGGCATCGACCGGCTGTTCGGGCCCTTCGACGCGGACGCGCTGCGTGCGTGGGTGTCGGCGCAGTTGCGATCGGTGCCGACACCGACCGGTGACGGTGGCTGGCTCGACGTCGCGAGGCCGGAGCTCGCTCGGACCTCGGCTGGCATGGAAGCGGCCCTGGCCGCTGCGGGTGCCTTCTCCTGGGAGTGGGATCGACACAACGATGCACTCACGCTGCCGCTGACCCCGTTGCTGCCGCTGCCGGTCGATGTTCCCACGATCGGTCTGACCCGTGCACAGGTCCTGGCCCTGGTCCATCCCGACGACCGTGCGCACGCGCTCACCATCCACACCGTCGACCAGCCGGGTGGTGCGAACCCGGGTGCCCGGCTGGAGTTCCGGATCCGTGGCAGTGCGGGTACCTGGCGATGGCTGCGGGTGCTGGTGGGTGGGCTCCAGGGTGCGCCGGGCGCGAAGCCGGACGGCGCATGGGGCGTCGTGGTGGACGTCACGGACGAGCGTCAGCAGCGGGTTGCGCTGGAGGAGAACAGCCGCATCGACCGGCTGACCGGACTGCCGAGTCGGGAGGTGTTCGAGCAGCGTCTGCGCGACCAGCTCGCCGATGCGTACCGAGGTCGCACGGTGGTGACCGTCGTCTGCGGCGAGCTCGTGGGTTTCGATCGTCTGGAAGCCGAGCATGGCCGGGCGGTGGCGGACCAGGTCCTGCAGCTGTCGGGGGATCGGCTCTCGCGTCTGGCCGGGACGTCGGTCTCGGTCGCGCGCCTACGCGATGCGGTGTTCGTCATGGCGGTGACGAGCAGTGCGGGCGATGCGGGTCCGGAGCCACGACTCGATGAGCGGCTCCGCGCGCAGCTGTCGGTTCCCTTCACGGTGGGGGCGGAGCGGCTCCCCCTGGCGACGAGGGTCGCGGTGGTGCAGACGCGACCGCAGCAGCTGAGCACGCCGGCCGCGCTGCTGCGTGCAGCGGAGCAGGAGATGGAATGGGCATCGGTGCTGCCCCTACCGACCGAGGACCGTTCCCGTCCCCGGCGGATGCCCCGGCGGCGCTCCAGGACCAGGAGGGGAGCCCGTCAGTCCTGACGGCCCGGGGCCGATGACCCGTTGACAATGCTATGTGGACCCAATAGCATTCCGAGGCACGTGTCAGGATAACGTCCCGGCACGGACCAAGGGTGGGAGGCTGCCATGCTCAGCGATACGTACCGTCACGGTCTGGTCGCAGCTGAGGCACAGGAGCTTGCGGACCGTGTGTACATGCTGTCGCGCAGGGTGCAGGGCAACTGTGCACCTGAGCTCGCGGAGCTCGCGGACAACGCCACGCGGCACCTCGAGGAGCTCGCGGCGTCCCTCTCTGTCGGACGCCGCGTCTAACGCGTCTGTCGCCAGGTGGTGACCGACGCGGGTCGGACGCGTCCCGTATGACGGGGGAAGTCGCGATGGGGAACGGCGGGACGCGCTTCTACGAGCCGGCTGACATCGCACATCGCGGCGTCCAGGCCGCGCTGGCGCGCGGCGCGGAGTCCGGCTACGTCAACCGCCTCGCCGGCCGGGTAGAGGTCCGCGTCGAGGACCGACATCCGGCGGACCCGACACCACCGGCCGATGCCGTTGCCGGACGCCACCGACGGGTCCGCTCCAGCCGGCGCCGCAGAGGTTCGGCCGCCTCCCGAGCGGCGCTGTGGCTGCTCCCGCTGCTGCTCGTGACGGCGCCCTTCGTCGTCGCGGTACGGCACCGCGCCTGGCGTCGTCGATGGTGTTGCGCATGAGCGCCGACGGACGCGATGCGCGGCTGCGCATCCTCACCGATCTGGACGCGGCCGGTTTCGCGGCGACCCGTGAGGTGCGGCGCTCCGGCGTGACCGCGGAGCACGCTGCACGCCAGCAGGGGTGGATGGAGGCGTGCGCCCTGCTGCTCGCGCGCCACCGGGACATGGCGGCGACCCCGGAGGAGTTGGAAGCCGCCGTCGACCTGGTGGCCCAGAGTTGGCTCGCCCGCTGTGCTACCGGACAGGCAGCGATGTCCACGGAGATCGCAGCTCACGAGATGGCTGCCCCGCCCGAGGTGGCTGCCCCGCTTGAGGTGCCTGCTGCTCCCCCCGACTCCATGGACACGGGGGCTGCCGACGACGGCCCCACGATCACGCAGGACGATGTGGACAGGCTGCGTGACGAGGTGGCGGGCCTCGAGACCCGCCGGGATGAGCTGCACCGCAGCCTCGGCGTCCAGCAGGACGCGTTGGAGGAGCAGCGGCGGGCACACGATCGGTTGGTCGGCGACGTGGAGTCCCTGCGTGCTGCGCACGTGCGCCTCGCTGCCGACGTCGAGGAGAAGGCGGCGGAGGACCTGCGGCTGTCGGCCACGTTGGCGGCGGCGACCAGGGAGCTCGCTCGTGTCGAGTCGACCCGCGAGCAGCTGTCGGACTCGGTTGCCGAGCTCGCCGCAGAGGAGGCACGGCTCCAGGAGCGGACCTCTCAGCTCGAGGAACTGCCACCGGCCGACGAACCGCTCCCGGCCGACGAACCGCTCCCGGCCGACGAACTGCCACCGCCCGACGAACCGCCGCCGGCCGAGGAACTGCCACCGGCCGACGGACCGCCCCCGGCCGGTGACGCCCCCCCGGCCACCCCGCCGGTGCCGCCGACCGAGACCGACCCGGTCGGCCAGCTGCGGCGGGACGAGGGCCCGCGCGGCGACCAGGCTGCGGCCTCCACGGAGGAGCCCGCCCCCCAGGCCGCGCCCGTGCCCGCGGTGCCGGATGACAGCGCGACGGCCCGTGCGGCGTGGCTCGCGCTGGTGCGGCCCTACCGCAGGGACGGCCACCGCACGACCGCAGCTGCGCTGGCAGCCATGCCGCCCCAGGAGCGTGACCGGGCCGAGGAGCTCGCGGCTACCGCCGGTATCTGGGTGGTTGCACCCAGACCTGCCCGCGAGCGGGTCGCGACGGACGCGTGACGGCCGCGGTGCGCGCTCACATGACCGCCTTCTTGAGGGTGTAGTAGACCTTCTGGCGGGCCTTCTTCCGCTGCTTGTCACCGCCGGTGGTCTGCTCCCGCAGCGCCGAGGTGTCCAGGCCGAAGCCCCGGAGCAGCGCATCGGTCTCCACCGCCGTGCGGGGAGCGGGGTCGAGGAGCCGTGCCAGGAGTTGATCGGAGAGGGTGGCGAGTTCACCCTTCTCCCGCTCGCGGAGCACGCGCCCGACCTTGCCGGCCAGGCCCTTCTGCATCGCTTGGCGGACGTCCGCGTTGTCCTTGCGGCGGCCGATCTCCCGCTGGCCCGCGGCCTCCTCGGCCGCCCCGCTTGAGCCTGGCCCGCCTGCTCCAGGCTCCTCGCGCTGCTCGGCTCTTCTCGCGAGCGCCTGGTGGATCGGGTTGTCGACCACGGTCACCGAACGCTGTTCGAGCCGCTCCAGTACCTTGCGGTTCGCTTGTGCCAGGAGCTTGCGGGCTTCGCGGCGCTCCTCCGCGTCGCCGTCGAAGTAGGCGTCGATGACCAGAGAACCGGCATCCTCGATGCGCTGTTGCTTCTTCTTGCGGGCCTTGAGCCAGCGCCGAGCCATCCAGGCCAGGCCCAACCCTCCCAGGAGCATCGCGACGATAGCGACGGGGGGGATGCTGGCACCGACGATCGCGAGCACGCCGGCGATCATGGCCCCAACACCGCTGACCTGCAGGGTCGAGGCCGCACGGCCGTCCTGCTGCGCGCTCTCCTCGCCCTGTTCGGCGAGGGAGCGCAACTCCTCATCGGAGAGCTCGACCTTCAGCCGCGCCAGCTCGCGTTCGCGCTTCTCACTGCGGACGGCCTGCACGATGCCCCGCAGGACGGTCATCGCGCCTGCGGTGAGCGTGAGCATGGGCGACAGGATGGCCCCCAGCGTCCCGGCCGCGAAGCCGATGCTCAGGACCCGCAACCCTTGCAGCAGGGCGTTGGTGAACTGTGGGTAGCGCTCCGGGGTGGTGAGTTGCTCCGTTGCGAGATCGGCCGCCTGGTCCAGGCGGCTGCGACCGACGAGCGCGGCCTTGTCCCTCGCGGCGGCCGCCTCGCTGCTGTCGGTCGCGGGTGCATCGGCAGCGGTGGTGGGCACCGTCCCCGCATGTCGCGCCGTCGCAGTGGCGAGGTCCAGGAACCGGTCGGCTGCCTCCCGCCGACCGGCCAGAAGAGCCTGCGTCGCGTGCTCCTGGGCTGCGGCCTGCAGACGACCGAACTCGATGGACAGGCTGTGCTGGAAGCCCTCCAAGGGCGCGGTGTCGTCGGAGGCGAAGCCCAGGAGGAACTCCGTGTCGGCGATGACGGCGGCACTGAGACGCTCGACGTCGGCGAGCCGGCCCTCGAGCTGCCGCAGTTGCGCCTCCACGTGGCGACGCAGGCCCAGGTGCTCGCCGAAGTCCTCGATGCTGCTGATCATCCCGCGCACGAGGTAGGGCAGCGCCTCGGACGCGTCGATGACCGCCGCTCCGGCGCGCGCCAGCCGCGGGCCCGGCTGACCCGGCTGCGGCTCCTGGGTGGCGGGTGTGCCCACTACCTGGCGGGCGCCAGCGGCCTGATCACCGCCAGCAGTGGTGGTCGGTGGCGCCACGGCGTCCACCGGGACCTGCTCGACCTCACGCGGCTGGGTGTCGGTGGTAGCCCCGGTCCGTGGCCTGATCCCGACCTTGCGGCTGCTGGCATAGGTCATCATCGTGTCCTTGGGGCCTCGCTCCGGCGGACCGGCGTTCCGTAGGACCGCCGAAGCTACAGACGAACAACAGCAGCATGCAGCCGCAGACGTGCACCAGCCGGGCTG
>CAZGJO010000055.1:0-10889 GCA_964525685.1 uncultured Ectothiorhodospiraceae bacterium
CCGTCACCGCCCGACAGTCGGCGCAGTGGCTCAGGTGCTCGCCGACGGTGTCCGCCGTCGCGGCGTCCAGCTCCCCGGCCAGCCAGCCGTCCAGCCGCTCCCGGACCGGGCGGCACCCGGTCGGCGCCGCGCTCACCGGCGGCGCCGCCAGGGCGGCGCGCAGGCGGTGGCGGGCCGCCGCGAGTTCATGGCGGACGCCGGCCTCATCCGTGTCGAACAGGCCGGCGAGGGTCTCCACCGGGTAGTCGTCACCATGGTGGAGGCGCAGCCGCAGGGCATCGCCCGGGGCCAGGCCGTCCAGGGCGGCGCGTACCGTCGTGTGTTCGGGGGGGCGGCTCAGGAAGCGCGGGGTCGGCGTATCGGCGGCCGGGGCCGGCTCGCCGCCCTGTTCCGCCAGGAGGTGCTGCGCCAGGCGCCGGGCCGGTTCCGCCGTGGCGGCCAGCTCGCCGCGCCGGGCACGGTCCTCGAGGTGTTGAAGGAGGCGCTGCTCCGCCCCCTCGCCGCCCAGCCGCCAGGCCAGGCGATAGAGGGCCTCCAGGTGGGGGCCCAGCCGCCGCTCCAGGGCGGCCGGTTCACGGCGGCCGGGGCACACGCCTCAGGAACGGCCCATGGCGTCCTCTTCCACTTCGGTGATGGGACCGGTGGTGTTGAGGTAGGTGTTGAGTTCGCCGTTGAAGCCGTCGTCATTGCGACGCAGCCACTCCAGCACCATGGCGGCGTGCTCGATCTCCTCGTGCATGTTGTGCAGCAGGATGGCGCGCAGCTCGTCGTCCTGGCAGGCGTCGGCGCGCTGCTGGTACCAGTCCACCGCCTCCAGCTCCTCCTGGAGGGAGACGAGGGCGCGATGCATGTCGCGGGTCTTGCTGCTCAACTGTTCGACGGGTTCGTGATAGGAATCGCTGGCGGCCATGGTTCGGGCTCCCTGTTGGGCTGTTGGATGGGACGCCTGCAAGGATAAGACGGCCCACACCCCGGCGCCAACCCCCGCCATGCTAGACTGCCGCCAGGCAAACGGAGGTGACCGTGGACGAGACGTTTCCCGGCGGCAACTACCTGGCCATCGGCCTCGCCGCGCTGGTGCTGGCGCCGGAGACCTTCCTGCCCCTGCTCGGCTTCCTCGCCCAGCAGGGCGAGGCCAATCTGCTGCTGGCCTGGCTGGCCGGCACCATCGGCGGCACCGCCGGCTCTTCGGCCATCTATCTGGTGGCGCGCGCCGTCGGCGAGGCGCGCTTTCGCCGCCTGCTGGCGGGTCCCGGGCGCCTGCTGCGCCTGCGCGCCGACGATCTCGACCCGGTCCTCACGCTCTTCCGCCGCCACGGCGACCTGCTGGTGGCCTTCGGCCGCGCCCTGCCCACCGTGCGCAGCCTCGTCTCCGTGCCCGCCGGCCTGCTGCCGATGCCCACCGTCCGCTTCCTGCTGCTGACCACCCTGGGAACCGGGGTCTGGAACGGCCTGCTCATCGTCGCCGGTTATCTGCTGGGGGCGCAGTGGGCGCTGCTGGCGCCCTGGCTGGGGGCCTACGGCGCCGCCGGGGCGGTGGCGGTGGTGGCGTTGGCGGTCTGGTTCCTGTGGCGGCGCAATCGGCGGCGCTGGCTGGCGCCGGATGGCGATTGATTACTGCCCGTTTCCCGTGCAAGCGGTTGCGGAACCCGCCCGACCGGAGCTAGATTGAACGGCGGTGGGCCCGTGCGGCGCATGTGCCGCGGGCCCGGAACACACATCAGCAAGGAGGCATGACCCATGTCCCGACGCTTTCCCTTGAGCACGACCGCCGCCGCCACAGCGCTAGCGCTGGCCCTGCCCGTTTCGCCGGCCCTGGCGCTGGGTGATTCCGTCACCATCGGCACGTGGCTGAACTACACCCTCAACGACGGTAACGAGAAGGTCGGGGGTGACGCCAATTATGAAGCCCTGATCCTCTATATGAACCACGAGGCCGACGACTGGTACTTCGATGGCGAAGTACGCTTCGGCTCCGGCAGCTTCCAGACCTTCAGCGGCAACGCCGGCGAAGACCCCCAGAGCGCCATCGGTATCAAGCAGCTGTCCATCGGCCACCACCTGAGCGACAGCTGGGCGGTGGAGGTCGGCAAGACCCAGGTGCCGTTCACCCGCAGCCGCACCAACTTCTGGCCCGGCGAACGGATGACCAGCGGCTTCGGTGATCAGCGCAACCTCGGCGTCAAGCTCATGGGCGACGACCCGGATTCGCCCATGGACATGAGCTTCATGTTCGTCAAGAGCCAGAATTTCGGCACCGACACCACCTCGCTGGACGACGGAACCCTCCGTCAGTGGGGGGCCAACGACACCTACACCAAGGTCAACACCCTGGTGGCCGACTTCGGCTTCGAGTTCCTGCCCAACCGCCGCATCGGCCTGTCGCTACAGGCCGGGCAGTTGGCCAATCAGGCCGAATCCGACGAAGACGACGACCTCGCCTTCGGCGACGAGACCGTCGGCCACACCGCCGTCGCCCTCTACTCCCAGTGCCAGCACGGCCCGCTGGAGACCGGTTTCCAGTTCGTCCACTACGATCAGGAGCACTTCGATGACGACGTCATCGACGATGCCGGCGAGTACAACACCATGGGCACCGGTCAGGCACTGCACCTGACCATGGCCTACAACGGCGGTGAGCGGCTGCGTCCCTACATGGACCTGAGCATGCGCATGCCCGACAGTGACCTGCGCAACGACGACGGCAACGCCTACGACGACACCACCGACCTGGTGCTCGGGGCGAGCTACAACTACGGGCCGGGCTGGTTCTACTTCGAGACGCTGACCCAGAACCTCACCGAGGAGGAAGCCCCGGTTGCGGGCACCAGTGAGGAGATGGACACCACTCTGATGCTGACCATGGACTACTACTTCTAGTCCCTACCGCCGTCCCCGGCGGGTTGACCCCCGTCGGCGGCCGGTGAAAGAGTCGAGGGGCGGCGGGTTCCGGAGCGGACCCGCCCGCGTCCGTACAACGGCTTCGGTACGCCAACCCGCCGGACGGCGCACCGGAGCCGTCGCCACTCATCAAGATGGAGTCTCGGAATGAGCGACAACAAGGATAACGACGACACCTACGATACCGATTACGAGGTCGGACAGGACAACATCAACCCGTTCGGCCTCGACCTGCACAACCCGGTCTTTGTCATCAGCGCCGGGCTGATCCTGCTCTTCGTCATACTCACGCTGTTCTTCCCCGCCGGTGCCGAAGAGGCGCTGGACGGGGCCAAGTGGGCCACCATCGGCCAGTTCGACTGGCTGTTCATGATCGGCGCCAACATCTTTCTCGTCTTCTGTCTGGCCCTGCTCTTCCTGCCGGTGGGCCGCATCCGCCTCGGCGGGCAGGACGCGGTGCCCGACTTCTCGCGGCTCTCCTGGTTCGCCATGCTGTTCGCCGCCGGCATGGGCATCGGCCTGATGTTCTGGGCGGTGGCCGAGCCGGTGGCCTACCTCACCGGCTGGTACGAGACGCCGTTCAACGTCGAGGCCGGCACCGACGAGGCGGCGAGGATGGCCATGGGCGCCACCATGTACCACTGGGGCCTGCACCCGTGGGCCATCTACGGCGTGGTCGCGCTGTCGCTGGCCTTCTTCGCCTTCAACAAGGGCATGCCGCTGACCATCCGCTCGGCCTTCTACCCGATCTTCGGAGACAAGGTCTGGGGGGCCGTCGGCCACATCATCGACATCCTGGCGGTGCTGGCGACGCTGTTCGGTCTGGCCACCTCGCTGGGCCTCGGCGCCCAGCAGGCGGCCTCCGGGCTCGGCTTCCTGTTCGATTTCGAGGCCGGGCTCAACACCCAGATCGGCGTCATCGTGCTGGTCACCCTCATCGCCCTGATCTCGGTGATGCGCGGGCTCGACGGCGGGGTCAAGCTGCTGAGCAACGTCAACCTGGTCATCGCCGCACTGCTGATGCTGTTCGTCATCATCGCCGGCGCCACCATGGTCTTCTTCACCTCCCTGTGGACCACCACCAGCAGCTACGTGACCAACTTCGTGCCGCTGAGCAACCCCTTCGGCCGCGAGGACGAGGCGTGGGCCCACGGCTGGACGGTCTTCTACTGGGCCTGGTGGATCTCCTGGTCGCCCTTCGTCGGTCTGTTCATCGCCCGCGTCTCGCGCGGCCGCACCGTGCGTGAGTTCATCACCGCCGTGCTGCTGGTGCCGACCCTGGTGACCATCGTCTGGATGTCCGCCTTCGGCGGCAACGCCATCGAACAGGCCACCGCCGGTATCGGCGCCCTGGGCGACGGCCTCGGCGAGGTCTCCCTGGCCATGTTCCAGATGCTGGAGAACCTGCCGCTGACCTTCATCACCTCCCTGCTGGCGGTGATCCTGGTGCTGGTCTTCTTCGTCACCTCGTCGGACTCCGGCTCGCTGGTCATCGACAGCATCACCGCCGGCGGCAAGACCGAGACGCCGAACTCCCAGCGCCTCTTCTGGGTGGTCATCGAGGGCCTCATCGCCGGCGTGCTGCTGTTCGTCGGCGGCGAACAGGCCCTCAACGCCCTGCAGGCGGGCGCCATCACCACGGGTCTGCCGTTCACTGTAGTCCTGCTGCTGATGTGCGTCGGCCTCTACATGGGCCTCAACCACGAGCGCAAGGCGCTGGGTATCTGAGCCCCGTCTGAACCAACGCTCGTACGGAAAAGGGGACAGTCCCGGCCGGGACTGTCCCCTTTTTCTCGTACACGCCCGAACATCAGGGGTCTGCGGCCGTCCGGGCCCGGACGGCCGCAGACCCCGCAGAACCACCCCTCAGCTCAAATGGAACGCCGAGCCGGAGCCGAGAAGTTGATGAACGGCCCCCGCGGCACGATCCCGGTGGGGTTCAGGGTCGGATGGCTGCCGTAGTAGTGGTGCTTGATGTGGTCCATGTGCACTGTCTCCGCCACCCCCGGCACCTGATAGAGCGCCCGGGTGTAGTCCCACAGCTCGGCGTAGTCCATCAGCCGCCGGGCGTTGCACTTGAAGTGGCTGTAGTAGATGGCATCGAAGCGCACCAGCGTGGTGAACAGCCGCCAGTCGGCCTCGGTGACCGTCTCGCCCACCAGCCACGACTGGTTGGCCAGTCGCAGCTCCAGGTCCTCCAGGGTCGAGAACAGCCGCTCGAAGGCGGCGTCGTAGGCCGCCTGGGCGGTGGCGAAGCCGCAACGGTAGACGCCGTTGTTGACGTTCTCGTAGACCGTCTCGTTGATGGCGTCGATGGCGCCGCGCAGGGTCTCGGGGTAGAAGTCCACCGGATTCGCCCCGAGGTGGTCGAAGGCGGAGTTGAACATCCGGATGATGTCGGCCGACTCGTTGCTGACGATGGTGTTGCGCTGCTTGTCCCACAGGCACGGTACGGTGACGATGCCGGTGACCTTCGGATCGGCGCGGACGTAATTCTCGTACAGCCAGGTGGCGCCGAACAGGCTGTCGCCGGTGGTGCCGGGGAAGTCGGTGGCGAGGTCCCAGCTCTTCGGCCCCATGTAGGGGTTGACCACATCGACGCTGATCATCGACTCCAGCCCCTTGAGCCGGCGGTAGATCAGCGTGCGATGGGCCCACGGACAGGCGTGGGAGACGTACAGGTGGTAACGCCCCGCCTCGGCCGGGAAGCCGCCCTCGCCGGTGGGCCCCGGCGCGCCGTCCGGGGTGATCCAGTTGCGAAACGGCTGCGCCTTGCGGACGAACTCGCCGCCCTCCTGCTCCTTCTCCAGCCAGTCCTCGTGCAGTTCACCCTCGATCAGCAGTCCCATATCAGCGCACCCAGATGGTCTTGGCGTTGACGAATTCGCGAATACCGTGGGCCGACAGTTCGCGCCCGTAACCGGAGGCCTTGATGCCGCCGAACGGCAGCCGCGGGTCCGACTTGACCATGCCGTTGACGAACGCCGAGCCGCACTCCAGCCGCCGGGCGATGGCTTCGCCCCGTTCACTGTCGGCGGTCCAGACCGAGCCGCCGAGGCCGAAGCGCGAGTCGTTGGCCACCCGCACCGCCTCCTCCTCGTCGCCGACCCGGATGACGATGGCCACCGGGCCGAAGAACTCCTCGTCCCAGGCGCGCATCCCCGGCTGCACCCGATCGAGGATCGAGGCCGGATAGAAGGCGCCGTCGCCGGGCGGCACCGCGCAGCCGATCACCGCCTCGGCACCGGCGTCGATGCTGTCCCGCACCTGCTCGTGGAGCTCGTCGCGCAGGTCGGCACGCGCCATCGGGCCGATCCGGGTCGCCTCGTCCATGGGGTCGCCGACGGTGAGTTCCGCCACCTCGTCGCGGAAGCGCTCGACGAAGGCGTCGGCGATCCCGGGGGTGAGAATGAAGCGCTTGGCGGCGATACACGACTGGCCGCTGTTGAGGAAGCGCGAGGCCACCGCCTGTTCCACCGCCAGTTCGAGGTCGGCGTCGTCGAGGACGATGAACGGGTCGGAGCCGCCGAGCTCCAGCACCGACGGCTTGATCTGCTGGCCGGCGCGCGCCGCCACCTGCCGCCCGGCCGGCTCGCTGCCGGTGAGGGTGACGGCGGCGATGCGCGGATCGTCGATCACCCGCTCCACCTGTGCGGCGCCGATCATCAGGGTGCGGAAGACGCCCTCGGGGAAACCGGCCTCGCGGAACACCTCCTCGATGGCCAGCGCCGACTGCGGCACGTTGGAGGCGTGCTTGAGCACCCCGGTGTTGCCGGCCACCAGCGCCGGCGCGGCGAAGCGGAACACCTGCCAGAACGGGAAGTTCCACGGCATCACCGCCAGCACCGTGCCCAGCGGCTGGTAGGCGACCAGACTCTTCCCGGCATCGCTGTCGATGGCCTCGTCGGCGAGGAAGCCGGGGCCGTGCTCGGCGTAGTAGTCGCAGACCAGCGCCGACTTCTCCACCTCCGCCCTCGCCTCGCGGTGGAGCTTGCCGACCTCGCGGGTGATCAGCGAGCCGAGCTGGTCGGCGCGCCGACGCAGCACCGCGGCGGCCTCGCGCATCAGCGCGCAGCGGCGCTCCATGGGCAGCGCCGTCCAGAGCGCGCGGGCATCGGCGGCCTGGCTCAGGGCCTGTTCCAGCTCCGCCTCGCCCCAGGGGTCGAAGCGGGCCAGCGTCTCGCCGGTGGCCGGATTCATCGATGTCATCGCCATGGTCTTTTCATCTCCCGTGCACGCGTGGGCCGTCACTCCCGATTCTGCGCCCCGCGAACCCCGCTGTCATCCCCGGCTTGACCCCTCTCCACTTCGCGGCAAGAATTGGCGACCCCCAACCGTTCAGACAGCAACAGGAATCCAGCCATGCAGTCGAAAACCGTTGCCATCCTTGGCGGCTCCGGCTTTGTCGGTCGCCACCTGGCCCAGACCCTGGCCGCGCGCAAGGATGTTCGGGTGCGCGTGTTCACGCGCCACCGCGAGCGCAACAAGGAGTTGTTCGTCATCCCCGGCGTCAACGTCGAGGAGGTCAACGTCCAGGACGAGCTGGCCCTCACCGAGGCCCTCGGCGGCGTCGATGCCGTCATCAATCTGGTCGGCATCCTCAACGAGCGCGGCCACGGCGGCAAGGGCTTCGCCCGCGCCCACGTGGAGCTGGCACGCAAGCTGGTCAGCGCTTGCCGCGAGAACGGGATCCGTCGGGTACTGCAGATGAGCGCCCTGGGCGCGGATGCCGGCCACGGCCGCAGCTACTACCAGCGCACCAAGGGCGAGGCCGAGGGCCTGCTCTTTGCCGCCACCGATCTGGACGTGACCGTCTTCCGCCCCTCGGTGATCTTCGGTGCCGGGGACAGCTTCCTCAACCGTTTCGCCGACCTGCTGCGGGTGACTCCCGGGGTCTTCCCGCTGGCCGGCGCCCGGGCCCGCTTCGCCCCCATCTACGTGCGCGACGTGGCCGCGGCCTTCGCCCATGCCCTGGACGATCCGCGGACCATCGGCCAGCGCTACGATCTCTGCGGCCCCCACGAGTACACCCTGAAGGAGCTGGTGGCCTACGTCGGCGAGCAGACCGGCCACCCGCGCCGAATCCTGCCGCTGGGCCGCGGGCTCTCCTATCTTCAAGCGCTGGTACTGGAGTTTGCGCCGGGCAAGCCCTTCTCCCTGGACAACTACCGTTCGCTGCTCACCGACAACGTCTGCAGCGACCCCTTCCCGGAGGTCTTCGGCTTTCAGCCGACGCCACTGGAATCGGTGGCGCCGACCTACCTGGCGGGGCGCACCCAGCGCAGCCGCTACCCCGACTACCGGCGCCAGGCACGGCGCTAGGGGCGGCCATGGAGTTCTACCGGGTCGGCGGCGCGGTACGCGACCGACTGCTCGGTCGCCCGGCCGGCGATTTCGACTGGGTGGTGGTCGGCGCCACCCCCGAGGCCATGGAGGCCGCCGGTTACCGCCCGGTGGGCCGCGACTTCCCGGTCTTCCTCCATCCGGAGACCGGCGAGGAGTACGCCCTGGCGCGCACCGAGCGCAAGACCGCCCCGGGCTACCACGGCTTCGCCTTCCACGCCGCCCCCGACGTCACCCTGGAAGAGGATCTGGCGCGCCGCGACCTGACCATCAACGCCATGGCCGAGACCGCCGACGGCACCCTGGTGGACCCCTTCGACGGCCGGGCCGATCTGGCGGCGCGGCGGCTGCGCCACGTCACCCCCGCCTTCGCCGAGGACCCGGTGCGCATCCTGCGCCTGGCCCGCTTCGCCGCGCGTTTTGCCCCGCTGGGCTTCACCGTGGCCGACGAGACCCGCGAGCTCATGCGGACCATGGTCGCCGACGGCGAGGTCGACGCCCTGGTGGCGGAGCGGGTCTGGGCGGAGCTGGAGAAGGCGCTGGGGGAACCGGCGCCGGGCGCCTTTATCGAGGTCCTGCGCGACTGCGGGGCGCTGGCGGTGGTCTTCCCGGAGATCGACGCCCTGTTCGGGGTGCCGCAGCCGGAGAAGCACCACCCGGAGGTGGACACCGGGGTGCATACCCTGCTGGTCCTCGAACAGGCCGCGCGGTTGAGTGAGGAACCACTGACGCGCTTCGCCGCACTGGTCCACGATCTGGGCAAGGGCACCACGCCGCCAACGGACTGGCCACGCCACATCGGCCACGAGGGGCGCGGCGTGGGCCTGGTCGACGCCCTCTGCGAACGGCTGCGGGCACCGAAGGCATACCGCGAACTCGGCCGGCTCACGGCCGCCGAGCACACCAACGCCCACCGGGCCCTGGAGCTGCGCCCGAGCACCTGCCACGACCTGCTCATGCGGCTGGACGCCCTGCGCCGTCCGGAACGCTTCGAGCGTTTCCTGCTCGCCTGCGAGGCCGACTCGCGCGGCCGCCCCGGCTACGCGGACCAGCCCTATCCGCAGGCCGACCACCTGCGCCGCGCCCATGCCGCGGCCGCCGCCGTCGACCCGAAGCCGCTGGCGGAACAGGGCTACCGGGGCGAGGCCATGGCCGCCGCACTGAAGCGAGCGCGTATCGACGCCATAAAAGAGGCGACCCCCGAACGCGAACGTCCGGGGGTCGACGATACGGCGGAGTGAGGGCGCGCCTCAGAGCTCGCCGGTCACCCAGTAGTCGACGTACTGCGACTGCTCGTCGATGAAGGCCTCCACCGCCTCCTCATAGGAGGTCTCGCGCGCCTGGTACATGTACTCCTGGAGCAGCTCGATGGGCAGCTGGATCCGCGAGACCAGGCCGGCCACCTCGACGTTGTCCTGGTAGAAGCCCTTGCGGGTCAGGGCGTCGATGTGCTCGGCGCCGCCCAGGGCCCCGCGCGGGTCCTCCAGATAGCGCAATTCGTAGGCACCGAACTTCCAGTGGGGGCTCCAGCCGGTGACCACGATCCAGTTGTCACGGCGCACCGCCCGGTCCAGGGCCGCCGTCATGCCGGCCCCGCTGGAGATCTGCAGGTCGTAGTCGTCCTCGAGGCCGTACGCCTCCAGCGCCTCGCGGGAGAGCCGGGTCAGACCGGCGCCCGGGTCGATGCCGGTGATCTCGCCGCCGAGCTGCTCACGCACCGAGTCCTTCTTCAGGTCCTCGATGGACGAGAGCTCGCTCTCCGGAATGGAGGTCGGGACGATCCAGCCCAGCCGGGCATGGGTATAGAGCGGCCCCAGGCTGACGAAGTTGCCCGCGTGCTGCTCGATGTAGTCCTCGTGGGTACCGGGCCGCCACGCCATCAGCATCATGTCGATGTCGCCACCGGCGAGCCCCTGGTACTGCGGGGCGATGTCGGTCTGGACGAGCTCCACCTCGTGGTCGAGGCGGTCCTCGATGATGCGCTGGGTCAGCTTGGTCACGAACTCGGCGTCCGACCAGGCGGTCCAGCCGATCTTGATCGGCTCCGCCTGGGCCGCCACGGCCATGCCCATGCCGACCACGGCGCCGACGGCCCACTTGAAGGTTCTGTTCATCATGCCGCTTCTCCTCTGTGGCTCAAAGATATCAGGGGTTCATTCTCCGGCGGTCCGATCGCGACCGATGAGTCGGCGCAGGAAGCCGGCCAGGCCGTCGCCCCGGCGCCGGGCGCCGAAGCTCTGGGTGATGCGGTCGAGCAGGATGGCGAGGATGACCACGCCGAGGCCGCCCTCGAAGCCGAGACCGACATCCAGTCGCTGGATCCCGGTGAGCACGGTGTTGCCGAGGCCGCCGGCGCCGATCATCGAGGCGATGACCACCATGGAGAGGGCGAGCATGATGGTCTGGTTGATCCCCGCCATGATCGACGGCATTGCCAGCGGCAACTGCACCTTCCACAGCAGCTGCCGCTCGGTGCAGCCGAAGGCAAGGCCCGCCTCGACGTGTTCGCGCGAGACCTGGCGGATCCCGAGGTTGGTCAGGCGCACCGCCGGCGGCATGGCGAAGACCACCGTGGCGATGGTCCCCGGCACCTTGCCGAGGCCGAAGAAGATCGCCGCCGGGATGAGGTAGACGAACGGCGGCAT
>CAZGJO010000056.1:0-10808 GCA_964525685.1 uncultured Ectothiorhodospiraceae bacterium
ATGAGGGCAGGCGCAGACGCTCGACTATCCGACCGTTGCAGAGGTGTTCGTCGATGATGGCGTCGACATCCTCCTCGTCGACGTAGGTGTACCAGACCGCCTCGGGGTAGACCACGATGACCGGCCCCTCGCCGCACCGGTCGAGGCAGCCGGCGGTGTTGATCCGCACCCCGCCGGGCCCGTGGATCCCGAGCTCCTTGCAGCGCGCCTTGGCGTAGGCCCGCAGGGCCGTGGCGCCGGCGGCCTCGCAGCACTGACCCCCGTCGGTGCGGCTGTTGGTACAGAAAAAGACATGGTAACGATAGTAGCTCATGGCATCACATACTATAGACCAGATTGAAGCTGGTGATGGTGTCGGTCTTCTCCACCCCCTCGGGGACATCCGAGTGGTAGCGCACCTGAAGCGAGGCGCGCATGGCGAGATCCTCCACCACCTGTGAACTCAGCGAGGTCTCGGACTCGACATAGGTGGAGCCGGCCTCCTCCACCAGGAGCGCCTGGCGGAAACGGCTGTGCTCCTGAAGCTGCCAGCGCAGATCACCGGCCAGACGGGCCATGCCGTTGTCCTCACGGTCCTCGCCCTCCGGGGATTCGTGGCTCATGCCGACGCCCACCTCCAGGTCCAGCCGTACACGGGGACCGGCGACCGCCCGGCGACCATACCCCACGGCCTCGCTGAGCCGGTAATCATACCCGCTGAAGCGGTCGTCCTCATAGCGGGCCGTGGCGAAACCGTAATCGCGTTCACGAAACCGGTAATCCAGCTTGTAGGAGAAGCTGTAGCGCTCAGCGACGATGGTGTCCTCGTCCACGGCGCGCAACGCACGCGCCGTGGTGCGCTGGCGCCACTGCGCACGCTCGCGAACCACCTCCAGACCCCCATTGGTGTTCTCCGTCTCGGTATTGCCGGTGGTCACCACCAGACCGTACTCGATCTCGGCCTCCCAGGACGCCTCCTCGGCGCCCTCGAACGCCTCGCCCTGAAAGATGTCGGCCTGCGCGGTGCCGAAAACCAGCATCAGCCCCATGAACCCGCTGGTCTTCCCCCCGAGAAGCTGCATGATACCTCCCGTTTCCGATTGTCCGGCGCGTTTCACCGCGCCAACTGTGCTAGCCTGACGGCCCGTGTCGAAGACAACCCCGGAGCCATCGCCTCGATGACCGCGCCGCCCCTGGACCCCCGGGCCCGCGACGACTTCCCGCTGGCCGCCGCCGACCGCTGCGTGAAGTGCGGCCTCTGCCTGCCCCACTGCCCCACCTACCGGCTGGCCGAGGCGGAGGCGGAATCGCCCCGCGGCCGCATCGCCCTGCTTCAGGGGCTGGTCGCCGGCGACATCCCCCTGACCGAGCGGACCCGCGAACATCTGGACAACTGTCTGCTCTGCCGGGCCTGCGAACGCGCCTGCCCGGCGGACGTCCCCTACGGTGCGGTCATGGACGCCGGGCGCGCCCTCTACGCGGCCGGCCGCCCCGATCGCCGGGCCATCCTGTGGCGCAACCACCTGCTGACCCATCCGCGGCGCCTCGCCAGCGCCGTCACCCTCGCCTGGCTGGCTCAACGCGGGGGCCTGGTGCGTCTGGCCCGGGCCGGTGGTTTGACGGCCCTGCTCAGGATAGAAGACGCGGCCGCCCTCCTGCCCGCCCTGCAACGCCCTCGGGGCTGGCCACGCCACGTCCCCGCACAGGACGAGGAACGGGGGCGCGTCACCCTCTTCCTCGGCTGCATCGCGCGCCATACCGATGCGCGCGCGCTGCGCCTGGCACTGCGCGTGCTCCCGGCTCTGGGCTTCGCCGTGGACATCCCGGTGGAGGCACGCTGCTGCGGCGCCCTGGACGCCCACGCTGGGCTGACGGCGCGCGCCGCAACACTGGCCGCAGAGAACCGGCGCCTGTTTCCCGACGGCACCGTCATCCATCTGGCCACCGCCTGTGGCGCCCACCTCCGGGAGACCCTGGCCGATCCGGTGACCGGCGAGGCCCCCACCGTGGTGGAACTCACCCGTTTTCTCGCTGACATCGACTGGCCCGTGGCACCCGCGACGCTGAACGATGCCGGGGGCGGATCACTGCGCGTCCGGGGCCACCTGCCGTGCAGCGCCCGCAACGCGCTGCGCGACGACACGGCCATCCGGGATCTGATGGCCCGCCTGCCGGGGGTGGCGTATGAAGAACTACCGGGGAACGACCGCTGTTGCGGTGCTTCGGGGACCTACATGCTGGACCATCCTGAGACGGCCCGGACCCTGCGGGCCGACAAGGTCGCGGCGGCCGACGGCGGCTGGCTGCTGACCACCAACCCCGGCTGCGCCCTGCACCTGGGTGCCGGGCTGCGGGAACGGCGGGCGGGACCCGCCGTGGCCCATCCGGTGGAGCTGGTGGCCCGGGCCCTCGGCCTCCGGGACGGCCGACTCAGTAATCCTTGAGGGTATACTCGGCGCCGCAGTAGGGGCAGCGCGCCTTGCCGCTCTCCTCGATGGGGAGGTAGACGCGCGGATGGGAATTCCACAGGCTCATGCCCTCCATGGGGCAGTGGAGCGGCAGATCACTCCGGCTGACCTCGTAACGCTTGGCCGCGTTGGGGGTCATCTCTCGCTTGGCTTCGGCCATGACTCGTTCTCTCCCGCAAGTGGATAACAATGCCCGGAATGGTACTCCAACTGCCCCGTCCGGGGCGACCATCCCGCGCGGCGCAACCGTCTTCTCTCGACGCCGAATGAACCGGATGGCGCCCCCTCACCCTGCGGGCAGGCACCGCTCGATATCGGACAACCGGGTCACCACGTGATCGGCCGCCGAGGGGGTCGACGGCGCCGAGGCCAGCAGGAAGGTCCGGGCCACCCCGGCGGCGCGCCCCGCCTCGATGTCGCGCTCGCTGTCACCGATGAGCAGGGAGCGTTCCAGATCCAGATCGAGCTCGTCGGCGGCGCGCAGCAGCATGCCGGGCGCGGGCTTGCGGCACTCGCAGGCACGGCGGTAGGGCGGGTTGCCCTCCTCGGGGTGGTGGGGGCAGTAGTAGACGGCGTCCAGCGGCGCCCCGGCCTCGGTGAAGCGCGCGCGCATCCAGTCCATCAGGGCATGGAAGTCGGCCTCGGTGTACCGGCCGCGCGCGATCCCCGACTGATTGGTCACCACCACCGGGCGAAAACCGCGCGCGCGCAGCGCCGCCACGGCCTCGAAGATCCCGGGGACGAACGCGACATCTTCGGGCCGATGGAGGTAGCCGATGTCGCGGTTGATCACCCCATCGCGATCGAGAAAGGCGGCCGGTCGGCTCACGACGGCGCCACCGCTCAGTCGCTGACCAGGGTCAGCCACTCAAGGCTCTGCTCGCGGCGACCATGGACCAGGTCGAAGTAGAGGGTCTGCAGCTGTTCGGTGATGGGGCCGCGACGTCCCTCGCCGATGGTGCGGTCATCCAGTTCGCGGATCGGGGTCACCTCGGCGGCGGTGCCGGTAAAGAAGGCCTCGTCGGCGACATAGACCTCGTCGCGGGTGATGCGCTTCTCGCGCACCGGCAGCCCCATCTCGGCGGCGAGGCTGAGGATGGTGGCGCGGGTGATCCCTTCCAGGGCGGAGGTCAGCTCGGGGGTATAGAGGACCCCGTCGCGGACGATGAAGAGGTTCTCGCCGGATCCCTCGGCGACGAAGCCCTCGGTGTCCAGCAGCAGCGCCTCGTCATAGCCGCAGCTGACCGCCTCCTGCAGCGCCATCATCGAATTCATGTAGTTGCCGTTGGCCTTCGCCTTGCACATGGTGGCGTTGACGTGGTGGCGGGTGTAGGAGGAGGTGCGGATGCGGATCCCCTTCTCCATGCCCTCCTCGCCCAGATAGGCGCCCCACTCCCAGGCGGCGATGATCACGTGGACCTTGAGGTTGGTGGCGCGCAGCCCCATCCCCTCGGAGCCGTAGAACGCCATCGGCCGGATGTAGGCCGACTCCAGGCCGTTCTCCCGCACCGCCGCGCGGGTCGCGGCATTGATGGTTTCGGGATCGTACGGCATCGGCATGCCGAGGATGTGGGCGGAGCGGAACAGCCGCCGGGTGTGGTCCTCGAGGCGGAAGATGGCGGCCCCCTTGTCGGTGCGGTAGGCGCGTTCGCCCTCGAACACCCCCATGCCGTAATGCAGGGTGTGGGTCAGCACGTGGGTGGTGGCCTCGCGCCACGGCACCAGCTCGCCGTCATACCAGATCACGCCATCCCGATCGGCCATGGACATGGGTCGCGTCTCCTCAAGCTCTGTTCGGTTACTGAATAGGGGGCGGCGCGTCTCACGCCAGGGGCAGCCGCTCTTCCAGCAGCCGCTCCCAGACCGCCGCCACGGCGCGCCGCTGTTCCGCGAACTCGGCGGCGTCCACCACGGGCTCCCGCTCCTGCAGGGTGAGGCGGTGGCTCCGGGCGCGATAGTCGCGGTAGGCATCCGCCAGGGTCTCCGCCTCGGTCGTGCCGAGATAGCCGCCTTCGGCCAGCCGCTCGAGGATGCGGATGTTGTCCTGGTACGCCAGCAACGCCGGCGCCTCGTGGGCCCACGCCAGCACGCCATATTGCCCGATAAACTCGATATCCGCCATCCCGCCGACATCCTGCTTCAGGTGGAAACGGCCCGGGTCGGCGGTGCCGTGGGCCTCGCGCATGCGACGGCGCATGTCGCGAACCTCCTGGCGCAGGGTCTCCGGGTCCCGCTCGCTGGCCAGCACCTCGTTGCGGATCCCCATGAACGCCTCGGCCACGCCGGGATCGCCCACCACCGGACGGGCCCGCACCAGGGCCTGGTGCTCCCAGGTCCAGGCGTTCTCCCGCTGATAGCGGCGGAACCCTTCCAGGTTCGTTACCAGCAGCCCGGAGGCGCCGGAGGGGCGCAGGCGGACATCCACCTCGTACAGGATCCCCGAGGCCGTCTGCGTGCCGAGCAGGTGGATGATGCGCTGCGCCAGCCGCGCGAAGAAGACGCCGCTGGCCACCGGCCGCTCGCCGGTGGTGGGCTCGTCCTCGCTGTCGCTGTCGTGCAGGAAGACCAGGTCGAGGTCGGAGCCGTACCCCAGCTCCCAGCCCCCCAGCTTGCCGTAGCCGACGATGGCGAAGCCGGTGTCGCAGACCTGGCCGTCACGCCGACAGCGGGGCCGACCGTGGCGAGCGACCATGTGGGACCATGCGATATCCAGCACCCGGTCGAGGATCACTTCGGCCAGGTGGGTCAGGTGGTCGCTCACCTGCATCAGGGGCACCGCCTCGGCGACATCGGCGGCCGCCACCCGCAGCACCGCGGTCTGGGCGAAGTCGCGCAGGACGTCCATCTGGTTCTCGAGGTCGTCGGCATCCACCCGGCGCAGCCGCTCGGCCACATCGCGCTCCAGCTCCTCGCGATCCGGTGGGCGGTACAGGGTGGCCGGATTGAGCAGGTCGTCCAGCAGGACCGGGTGGCGCCCGAGCTGCTTGGCGATCCACGGGCTGGCCTCGCACAGCTTCACCAGCTGCGACAGGGCCATGGGGTTCTCCACCAGCAGGGCCAGGTAGACGCTGCGCTGGGCGATGTGCTCCACCAGCTCCAGGGTCCGGTCCAGGGCCCGGTTGGCCGTCTCGCGGGCGCCGAGGGCGCCGAGCAACAGCGGCATCAGCTGATCCAGCCGGCTGCGGCCCCGGTTCGAGAGGGAGCGCACCACGTGGCCCCGGCGCATCGTGTCGAGCCGCTCACGGGCGGCGGCCGGATCCTCGAAACCGGCCGCCGCCAACGCCGCCTCGGTCTGTTCGGCGTCCAGGTCGGCCTGCCAGACCCCGGCCAGATCGCCGGGATCGCTCTGGGCGTGCTCGGTCTGCGGGGCGGCGAAGACCTGCTCGAAGTGGCCATGGATCTGCTCGCGCACCGCCGCCAGCGCCTCGGCCAGCCCCGCCCAGTCGAAGTAGCCCAGCGACCAGGCGAGGACCTCCCGCTCCGCCTCACCTTCGGGGAGCTCATGGGTCTGACGATCCGCGCGTCCCTGCAGACGATGCTCCACGTGGCGCAGGAAGACGTAGCCGCTGTCCAGCTCGCGGGCAGCGTAATCGGTGAGCAGCCCGGCCTCGGTGAGAAGGCGCAGCACCCCGCGCAGATCGCGACGGCGCAACTCGGTATCCCGGCCACCGCGGATCAACTGGAAGGCCTGGGCGATGAACTCCACCTCGCGGATGCCGCCGGCGCCCAGCTTGACGTTGCTCTCCATCCCCTTGCGCCGCACCTCACGGCTGATGAGCTCCTTCATCTCGCGCAGGGACTCGAAGGCGCCGTAGTCGAGGTAGCGGCGAAAGACGAACGGCCGCAGCCGCTGCATCAGTTCGTCGCCGGCCGCCGCGTCACCGGCCACTACCCGCGCCTTGATCAGGGCATAGCGCTCCCATTCGCGGCCGTGGAGCTGGTAATAGGTCTCCAGGGCGTCGAAGCTCGCCACCAGGGCCCCGCTGTCACCGAACGGGCGCAGGCGCATGTCGACCCGGAAGACCCGGCCCTCGGCGGTCTGGGCATCCAGCGCCTGGATGAGCCGCTGCCCGAGGCGGGTGAAGTAGCGCTCGTTGTCCACCACGCGCCCGCCCCCCTCGGTCTCGCCCGCCTCGGCGTAGGCGAAGATCAGGTCGATATCGGAGGAGACATTGAGCTCGCCGGCCCCGAGCTTGCCCATGCCCAGCACCACCAGTGACTGCGGCGTACCGGACTCGTTCCCCACGGGGGTGCCCATCTCCCGCTGCTGCCACGCGTGCAGCTGTTCCAGGGCCCCGGCAATGCAGGCATCGGCCAGGGCGGTCAGCTCGCCCGTGGTCGTGTCCAGCGGGGACCGCCCGGCCAGATCGCGCCAGACGATCCGTACCATCTCGCGCCGCCGCAGCCACCGCAGGGCGTTCCCCAGAGCCTGCTCGTCGGCGACCCCGGTCAGCGCGCTCGCCAGCCGTTCGCGATAGGCCCCGTCCGGATACGCCCGCGCCAGATCCCCGCTGTCGAGCAGTTCGGACAGCAGCTCCGGGTTGCTGGTCAGGGTGCGGACGATGAATTCGCTGCACGGAGCCACCACCGACCAGTCGGCGAACCGCTCGGGATCGGCCCGGAGCCGTTCCAGGGCCTCCGGCGTGGCGTCGGCCAGAGCGGCCTCGGCCTCCTCGCGCAGGCGGGTCACGGCGGGCGGTGTGTCCGTCCCCGTGGTGACGGGGCCGGGCGGGTCGATGAATGCGGGGTCCAGGGCGCTCATGGGGTCAGCCTACCAGCCCAAGGGCGCCGAATCACGGCCCCGGACTGGAAGGGACCACTTCTGCCTCGGTACTCAGCGGCAGGCGGAGGTGGACACGGTAGCGCCCGTCCCCCACCGGTCCCTGTTCCAGGCTGCCGCGCAGTTCCACCGCCCGGGTCTGCATGTTGTGGCGCCCCCGACCATTGGCCTGGCGGGCCTCGGCCTCTTCCGGCGCCGGTTCGACACAGCCGTCGTTTTCGATCACCAGTGCCAGCTCGGCGTCGGTGACCGACCACTGAAACCTCAGCACCGTCGGGTTCGCGTGGCGCAGGGCATTGGTGGTCGCCTCCGCGACGATGCGACGGAGGTTGACCCCCTGGCGCGGGCTCAGCTCCACGTCGCGGGCCGGGTCCACCTGCCAATCGAGGGTCGTGCCGGTCCCGTCCAGACGGGCCAGCACCATGTCCTGCCAGTCGGACAACGCCTCCCCGAGGGGGGAGCCGCTCTCGTCGCGCAGCACATGGAGCGTGCCGCGCAGGGCCTCCAGCGCCTCGCGGGCCCGCTCGACGGTCGTCGCATCCGGGGCACGATGGACCAGGTTCAGCAACAATCCGCCGATGTCGTCGTGGAGATCACGCGCGATGCGATGGCGCTCCCGCCGCGCCCCGGCCTCCTTGGCTTCGGCCACCGCCGTCACGCGGCGGGCCACCGCCAGCAGGGCACCGGCCTGCTCCCGGTCCCGCGGCGCAAACAGCCGCCGCCCCCCGCGTCCGTAATGGAGCCGCCAGACCCGCCCCGGCTCCAGGGCGGGTATCGCCAGGGTGGCACCATTGTTCTCCAGACGGGGCTCATCCACGTGCTCCACGCCGATACTGATGTCCAGCGGCTCGAACAGGGCCCGCAGGGTCCGCTGCCACTGGCGCTCGCCTTCGTCGTTCCCCGGGGCGGTGAACAGTGCCGCAACGAGTTCGGGGATATGCGCCTCCAGGGCCACCTCGGAACGGGCGGTGAGGCGCTGCCACGCCCATTGTCGCAGCGGGAAGTAGACCCACCCCACCAGGATGACCGCCAGCCCCAGGGCCTGGAGCGGCTGCAGGCCGAACAAAACCACCAGGAACAGGTCCGTGACGACCACCAGCAGCCCGCCCAGGAACCAGGCCCAGGCGGTGAACCACCAGCGTTCCAGCTCGAACAGCCGGTAGCGCAGCACCCCGAGGGCGAACCCCAGATAGAGGGTGGCCCCGAAGCCGACCATGGCGTACGGCGGCAGCAACGGCTCCCCGCCGGCCATGGACGGCGCGAAATAGACGATGAAGGCCAGCGACATGCTGACGAAGACCGACAGCAGCACCCATTTCAGGGCCGCACGGTCCAGCGGCTCCCCGCGGCTCAGGCGCCACTGCCACCAGGCCGCGACAATGGCCAGCAGATAGAACAGGGTGATGGGCGCGTAGTAGGTGTGCAGCGGCCACTGGATGACCTGCAGGCTCTCGTTGATCTGATAGAAGAGGAACAGTGCCGCCACCAGGGCCACGGTCGGTAGCCGGGTCAGGCGCCGGGGGTAATGGAGCAGCAATGCCAGCAGGCCGGCGAGCATCAGGGCGAGGGCCCAGTGGTTGGCATGGCTGAGCAGGCGGAAGGTCGCCTCCGACAGCGCCAGCTCACGGACCAGATAGACACTGTTGAACCAGGTCGCGGCAAAGAAGCCGCCCCCGGACAGGGCCAGCAGCCGGGCGGCCGGGTGCGAGCGCCGGAAGGCCCAGACGGCCAGACTGACCAGGGCGGCCAGAGAGCCGAACAGGTGGAAGAACCAGAAGCCCGCAGGGAGCGTATCCACCGGTCGGCGATCTTCCGGCGCCAGCGCCACCCGCCGCCCCTCGGCGGTCACGAAGTGTGCGCCGCCGGCGTTCACCGCATCGGCGATAGCCCCCTGGCGCGCCAGATAGGCGTTGTAGCCACTGTACGTCGGCTCCATGTGGGGTTCATGGGCGGGGTCGTAGCCGCCGAGGTCAAGGCGCTCGCCTTCAGCGGCCTCCACGGCCGTCAGCACCGTCCCCGCCTCGAGCGCACCTTCCAGGGGGCCACGCGGATCCACGGCCACCACGCGCACCCCGGCATCGCCGGCGGCTTCCAGCTCGACGCCGAGCCACGGCATCCGCACGCTCGACCAGAGTGCCACGATGACGAGCAGGGCCAGCACCAGCGCCCCGCTCAGCATCAACGGCAGGGGGGCGACCCGCGGGAGCCAGGGGCGCGGCCGGGTCATCACGCTTCATTCCCCGCCGGGGGCGCGCCCCACCAGCCCGCGCTGCACGGCCTCCAGGGTCGCCTCGGCGCGACCGGAGACCTCCAGCTTGCGATAGAGGTTCTTGATGTAGCCGGCGGCGGTGTTCGCGGTGATCCCCAGGGCCAGCGCCACATCGTTGCGGTTGTAGCCCCGGGCGATCAGGGCGAGCACCTCCTCTTCGCGTGCCGAGAGCGTCTTGCCGGAACCGGGCGGCAGCCGGGTCGCGTCGCTGCGTTCGCTGAAGTGGCGCATCATGCGCCGAGCCACCGCCGGGGACAGGGGGGGCTCACCCTGCTCGATGGCGCGCAACTGGGCGACCAGCCGCTCCCGGGGCTGGTCCTTGAGCAGATACCCGCGGGCCCCTGCGCGCAGGGCTTCGAACAGCGACTGGTCGTCCTCGTAGATGGTCGCCATCACGCAATGGGTCGACAACCCGCGCCGTGCGCACTCGGTCACCAGCTCCACGCCGGAGCCGTCGGGCAGACCGATGTCCACCAGGGCCAATTGGAGGGGGGGTCCATCCAGCTGCGACCACGCGCCGTCCAGGGTGGCGGCTTCGCACAGGGCCGCCTCCGGGAAGGCCTCGGCGGCCAGCCCGAGCAGCCACTCCCGGGTATCCGGGTTGTCTTCCAGTACGAGGATCCGTTCCATGGGGGCATTCTAACCCGGCGCGGGCACGGCGAAACGCCCCGTTTCAGGGGTAGCCCCGTTCGGGTGAACGACCGCAAGGAGGGCCGGCCGACACGTATCCACAAAAAAGCCCCGCCGAATCGGCGGGGCCTCGGGTCACGGACGACGGGCCCCGAAGGGCCCGGCAGCCGGGCTTACATCATGCCCATGCCGCCCATGCCGCCCATACCGCCCATGCCGCCCATGTCACCGCCGGCACCGGCGTCGCCGCCACCCTCGTCCGGGTGCTCGGCAATCATCGCCTCGGTGGTGATCATCATGGAGGCCACGGACGCGGCGTTCTGCAGCGCGGTGCGGGTCACCTTGGTCGGGTCCAGGATGCCCAGCTCGACCATGTCGCCGAACTCGCCGGTGGCGGCGTTGTAGCCGTTGTTGCCCTTGTCCTCGGCGACCTTGTTGACGATCACGGAGGGCTCGCTGCCGGCGTTGAAGACGATCTGGCGCAGCGGATCCTCCATGGCGCGACGCACGATGTCGACGCCGACATCCTGGTCATGGTTGTCGCCCTTGAGGTTCTCGATACCCAGGCGGGCGCGCAGCAGGGCCACGCCACCGCCGGGGACCACACCCTCTTCCACCGCGGCGCGGGTGGCGTGCAGGGCGTCGTCGACGCGGTCCTTCTTCTCCTTCATCTCGACCTCGG
>CAZGJO010000057.1:0-10788 GCA_964525685.1 uncultured Ectothiorhodospiraceae bacterium
GACGACGCCCCCGAACCGGTCACCTCGGACGGAGAGCTGCCGTCACCCTCCACCGGCACGACGGAGCTGCTGGTCGAAGGTCAGGCGACGGACACCAGCACCTCGGCGACCATCACGACACTGCAACTATCCGGTGCTGGGACCTCCACCTCCCTGACGGCGCGTGACACCGCCGCAGTGGCCTCGCCGGTTCGCGACGGCGCGCTGACCCTCCCACCCGGCGGATCCGTGGCGCTCACCACGACGGGCCTGGCGCCGGCCAGCCCGGCCGCACTGTGGCTGTTCTCCGAGCCAGAACTGATCGGCAGCGGGACCGTCGACAGCGACGGTGGGCTCGACCTCGAGGTGACGGTGCCGGCGGGCACCCCCGTCGGAGACCACACCCTCCAACTCGTGGCGACCACCGCGACCGGTGGCACGCTCGCGCTGTCGATCGGGGTCACCGTCGGCGAGGTCACCAGCCGGTTCGACGACGTCACCGTCGGGAGAACGCACTGGCTGGCCATCGAGCGGCTTGCGGAGCAGGGCGTCGCCCGCGGCGGCACCGACGACCGCTACCGCCCCGCAGCCGACGTCAACCGCGGGCAGATGGCCGCCTTCCTCGACCGGCTCCTGGCACTACCCGAGCCCGGCGAGGACGACAGCGCGACCGCGACCGAGCTCAGCGACATCGCCGGCACCCAGCATGAGGACGCCATCCGGCGCCTGGTCGCCGCAGGCATCGCCAGCGGCTTCACCGACGGCACCTACCGTCCCGCAGCGCCCGTCCAACGCGGACAGATGGCGACCTTCCTGGCCAACGCGGCCGGGTTGGACCCGCTCGCCGAGGGCACGGCCACCGACGTCGCCGGCACCACCCACGAGCAGGCGATCCACGCGGTCATGGCAGCGCGGATCGCCGGCGGGTTCCCCGACGGCACCTACGGCCCGGGGCAGCCGGTCACCCGCGCGCAGATGGCCACGCTGCTGGTCGGGCTCGACGACGTCGGCGCGCACATGGTCCTTGTGGCCGACGACCTGCTCGGTGCCTTCCGGTGACACCCCGCCGCGCCGGGGCTCACGGCCGGGTGATCTCAGCGCCGTCGTGGGCCAACGCGGCGAGGGTTCGGGCCAGGAACGTCGCCATCTGTCCCCGGGTGACCTGCCCTGAGGGTTGGTAGCCACCCGCAGCCGCACCAGCGGTGATACCGGCCTCGGTCAACCGGTCGATACTGGCGCCGTGTGTACCGATCGCGTCATCGAACCAACGGCTCCCGTCCGGTAGGGGGCCGCTCACCACTGCGGCTGCCCGGTCCAGCATGGTGGCCATCTGCCCGCGGTCGATCGGCGCATCCGGCAGGTAGCTGCCTGCCGCGTTGCCGGTGACCACACCCACAGCGGCGAGCTGGCTGATGGCGGTCCCGTGGCGGTGTCCGGGTGGGACGTCAGCGAAGGTGGGCAGGTCATCGGTCGGTAGCTCCACACCGGCGTGTGTCAGGGTCCGAGCGACGAAGGAGGCCATCTGATCGCGCCGTACGGCCGCAGCCGGGACGAACAGCTCACCGTCGCCCACACCGCGGGCGATCCCCAGCTGGTGGAGGCAGGCGACCGCCGGTGCGTGCGTGCCGGTCACGTCGACGAAGGGCTGCTGCGAGGTGGCGCACACCTCGGCGATGTCGCGCAGCGGCGGCGGGCGGAGCAGATCGATGGAGGTGGTGATCGCACCGGCGTCGGTGGTCCGCGCCAGCAGCACCTCGGTCGGTTGTGGCGTCCCCTGTCCGAGCCGCCAGCCGAGCAGCGGATCGGTCTGGCCTGAGACGGTCTGCAGGGGCAGGTTGCCGTGCAGGTCCGCGACCTGCATCCGGGCCGTGAGCCGACCGTGGCGGTAGAGGTGGGCGTGCCGGTCGGTGAGCCGCACGTCGATCTCCGGGGCGGTGTGCCACAGCACCGTGGCTTCCGCTCCCGGGCGGGCAGCGGTGACCGCGTCGACGACCTCGACGGTCGCTGCGGCACGGTCGTAGCGCACCGTGCGTTCCCACACTGCCCGATCACCCGGGAACCGTTCGGTCCGCCCGGCGACCACCGACATGTTCCCGTCACCCCTGGCACCGATCATCCACACCCGATCGAACTGCCCGTCGGTGCGGTTGACCCCTACCCCGTCGACCAGGACGGTGTTGTGGGCCGCGGCGCTGTAGCCGTAGACGGTGAAGGGGTCGTGGTAGAGGTAGCCGTTCATCCCCGCTTCGGTCAGCAGATCCCCGTCGTGGTAGAGCCACAGCGACAGATCGTCGGGGTGCTTGTGGTAGTTCACGTGGTAGGCGGCGGTGAAGTGCAGGTAGGTGCCGCGGCCACCCGGCTGCCAGGCGTCGCGCATCACCGCCGTATCGGCGTCGAGGTAGAACGCATCCACCTCGATGGGGGGTGTGCCCTCTGCGCCGGCGGAGACCGCGTACCGGTAGGCATCGGTGTCGACCAGACCGGGGTGCGGGACCGACCCGGCGGTGGAGGTGTCAGCGACCTCCGGCATGAGCCCGTTGGGCTGGATGACGTGGGTCGCGTAGTGGCCGGCCCGTTCGCGGATCGCGGCGAGGGGTGCCGCCACACCGCTCTGCCCGTTGGCGTGGTAGGCCCGCACGATGCGGTCGAGGTTGCGCAGCACGATCTTGTGGTACGCCGGCGAGTGCTCGAGGTGGACCCCGCTGGGTGAGAAGATGACGTCGAAGTAGTCGATCAGGCGCCGGGTGGCGACCCGGTCGGCGTCGATCACCAGCTGTCGGTCGGCGGGTGCGCTGACCGGGTCGACGACCCAGGTGAGGATGGCGCGGTCCTGGAACATGCCGTGGTTGGTACCGGCCGAGTGGAAGTCGTCGTCGAGCAGGACGTGGACGTGCTCTTCGGCACGCTGCTCGAGCCAGCGCAGGTCGGCCGGATCCCCGCCGATGGTGCGCAGCGTGACGTGCAGGTTGATGATGCTGTGCAGCCTGAGCGCGGTGGTCTCATCGTGCCAGGCCATCGGGTGGGCCGGTGCGTGGCGGGGGTTGTGTGCCACCCAGGACCGGGTGACGGCCAGCGCCCGGTCGGCAGCGCCAGGATCGCCGTGTGCAGCGAGGACGGCCAGGTAGCGGACCATCCGCAGCCCGTGCACCTGCCGCTGGTAGCTCCGCCCGCGCCCGTCGGGGTCGGACCAATCGACCCGCCCGTCGGCGGTGACGGGGAACGGTGTGCCGCGGATCTGGACCCAGTCGGGGCCCACCCGTGCACGCGCCTGCTCCAACGACGGGATGTCCCGCAGGATCTCGGACGGGTCGTCGCCACCTGCCGACGCAGTGTCGGCCACCGCTGCCGTCACCGGCGCGAACGGCGCGTGGGTTGCGGCCAGCAGCGTCACGGCAAGGAGTACCACGACGCTGCGTGCCAGCTTCCGCATCCCGTATCCACCCTGTTGCCGCCAGCGGACGTGCGCCCTCAGGCGCGCACGCGCGAACCTACTGGCCCCATCGGCACCTCGAACGCGTTCTTGAGGACAGCAGCGGCGGTGGCGCCACGTGGACGGCACCACGACAACCGGCGATGACCCGCCGGGCTCACGGCCGGGTGATCGCAGCCCCCTCGCGGGCCAACGCGTCGAGGCTGCGGGCCAGGAACGCCGCCATCTGCGCCCGGCTGAGGGTCTGCGCCGGCTCGTAGCGGCGCGGCTCCTGGGTCCCGAAGGTGATGCCAAGCTCCCGGGCGGCGGTGATCGCCTCCTCGTGGGTGGTCCCGACGGTGTCGTCGAACCACTCGCGCTCGGAGCTGTAGGTGTCGCCCGTCACGTGCTGGATCGCACGCACCAGGAACGCCGCCATCTGCCCGCGATCGACGGGCGCGCCCGGACGGAAGGTCCCGTCGCTGAAGCCGCGGGCGATGTCCAGCTCCGCGATCGCCTCGATGGCGGCGACGTGGACGCTGTCGGCGGTGTCGGCGAAGGTGGCGTGGTCCGGACCGGGCACGCTGAGGGTGTCCGGGTCCTCCAGGGCACCGGCGCGCGCCAGGGTGCGGGCCAGGAAGCTGGCCATCTGCCCCCGCGTGACGGTGCCGGCGGGATCGAACCGCGACCCACCGACACCCCGGGTGACCTCGTAGGTGGTGACGCAGTCGATGCTGCGCCCGTGGGTGGAGTTCGGGTCGACATCGAGGTAGCCGGCGGCGGGCAGGTCGTCGACGCAGATGGGCCGCTGCACCGCCCGCAGGAACGCGTCGACGTCCAGGACCCCACCGGAGGTGACCTGGTCGGCGAAGGCCGGCACCGGGCGCGCCGTGCGCGACAGCTCCGCGACCAGGCGGGAGGCGTCCGCGCGGGGTGCAACCGACACCGCCAACGCCAGCGCGCCGGCGACCTGCGGTGCGGCGAAGGAGGTCCCCGCGTGGAAACGGTGGGCCTGACCCGCCCAGGGCGCCACGATCCGGTCCCCCGGCGCGGCGATGTCCACGTGGCGGATCCCGACGTTGGCGCCCAGGCCCTCCGCGTCCGTCCACGCCCGGTCGTTGCGGTCCGAGGCGGTGACCGTCACCAGGTTGGACAGCCGCAGCATCGCGGGATAGCGGCGCAGGGGCTGGTCGGGGTCGGAGAGATCGACCCCGTCGTTGCCGGCGGCGGCGACCACGGGGACACCGCTGGCGGTGATGGCGTTGCGCAGCGCCAGGCTCAGGTCCTGCCCACCCCAGGTCAGCAGGATCACGTCGGCGCCGTCGGCGGTGGCCTCACGGATCGCGGTCACCGCCGGGTCGTAACCGCCGGAGAGCACCGGCGCCGTCTGATCGTCGGGTGAGCCGTAGATCTTGTACACCCGGACCGACACCTCCGGTGCCACACCCGCGATGCCATACCCGTCCCCCGCCCGGGCGGCCACGATGCCGGCGATGGCGGTGCCGTGCCAGTCCTCGGCGGCGGTGTAGTAGGGCATGCGCGCGAACCGGAACAGGTCCAGGCCGTAGCTGCCGGTCAACGGGTCCAGCGCGAAGGCCCCGTCCAGGTCGCGGTGCACCGGATCGACACCGGTGTCCACCACGGCGACGGTGACCTCCGAGGCCCCACGGGTGATGTCCCAGGCAGCCGGTGCGTTGATGCGCCGCAGGTACCACTGGAGGTCGAACAGCTCATCGTCCACCGAGGTGACGAACCGCTCGTCCTCCTCCTTCTCCGCCGCCACCGCCGTGGCGCTCCCCGCCGACGCAGCGGTGGTGAGCAGCAGCGCACCCAGCAGCAGCACGAGGGCGGGGTGGCCCACTGGCACCGGCGAGCGGTACCGATACCCCCTCATCTGCACCTCCCCCTGCTGCGACGTGTCCCGGGACCGTACTCAGCGCCGCGCTCAGCTGCCGTCGAGGACCCCTACCTCGATGTCGACCCCCTGCCGGGCCAGGGAGTCCAGCAGCCGCGCCAGGGTGCTGCCCAGCTGATCGCGACGCGTGCCAGCGATGGCGTCGAAGGTGACCCTATCCCGGCCCCGTACCAGGCCGAGGTCCCGTGCGAGGTCGATGGACCGGGCGTGGGTGGTGTCCGCGGCGTCGGGGAACCAGGAGCGGGTGGGGTCGCGCTCCGTGCGGTCGAGCACCGCATGGGTGCGGACCAGCATCGCCGCCAACTGCCCGCGGGTGACCCGCGCGTCCGGGTGCACACGGCCCGTGGCATCGCCCTCCACGATGCCGAGCATCGCCAGCGCGTCGATCGCCGGCTCGTGCACCGACCCGTCGTCGTCACCGAAGGCATCGGGGGCCTCGGCAGGCAGAGCCCCGGCTGCAGCCAGGACCCCGGCCAGGAAGGAGGCGAGCTGGCCGCGGGTGACGGTCTCCGCGGGGCGGAAGGTGCCGTCGGGGAACCCGTTGGCGATGCCGGCAGCCGCGATGCAGTCGATGGCGGTCGCGTGGGTGCTGGTCACCGCGACGTCCGCGAACCCGGCGGCCGGCAGCAGCTGCGTGCCGCAGACCGGCTGCTCGAGCTCCCGTAGGAAGGCGGCGGCGTCCAGGCGCCCTCCCGTGGTGGTGCGGCCCGCAAGGCTCGGCTCGGCCACGGTGGTCCGCAGCAGGGTGTCCAGCAGATCCGAGGTCGAGGTGGTGGGCGCCGCGGACCGGCCGAGTGCCAGGGCACCGCTGACGAAGGGGACGGCGAAGGAGGTCCCCTGTCGCGCACCGGCCGCCAGGTCGACATGGCCACCCCCACTGGTGGCGGTCACGATGCCGACCCCGGGGGCCGCGAGGTCGATGGTGCTGGCGCCGAGGTTGGCGAAGTGCGGCACCGCACCCACCGGGTCGATGGCGGTGACCGCGACGAGGTTGGGCAGGGCGAACCCGGCAGGCACCGCCACGCCCCGCTGGTCGAGGTCGAAGCCGCTGTTGCCGGCCGCCGCGATCACGGGGATGCCCGCCTGCGCCACGGTGCGCTCCAGGACCTCGCTGTCGACGCCGGACTCCCAGGAGGCGTTGATCAGGTCGGCGCCGTTGGCCACCGCGTAGGTGATGGCCCTGACCAGCAGCTCGATGGTGCTGCGACCTGCGCCGGGCTCCTCCGGGACCTCACCGAAGGCGCGCAGCGGCAGCACCCGGACCTCGGGCGCGATCCCCGCGACCCCGAAGGCGTCGTCGCTGCGCGCGGCGACGACGGCGGCGACCTGGGTGCCGTGGGCCTCCGCCGGCACGCTCAGCGGGTCGGCGGCGATGATCGGCGCCCCGGTGACGAAGTCCCACCCGTTGACGTCGTCGATGTAGCCGTTGCCGTTGGTGTCGCGACCGTCGACCTGCTCCCCCGGGTTCTGCCAGAAGGCCCCGGTCAGGTCGGGGTGCGCCAGATCGATGCCGGAGTCGATGATGGCCACCGTGACCTGCGGGCTGCCGCGGGTGACGGCCCAGGCGCCCCGTGCGCCGACGTCCACGCCCGCCCGTGAGCGCGACCCGTCCGGCAGGATGATCTGGCCGGTGTTCTCAAGGCCCCACTGCTGCTCGAACAGCGGGTCGTCGGGGCGCGGCGCGAGCGTCGCGTTCGCTTGCGTCGAGGTGGCGGCGAGGTCGACGGGCTGGTCGACCTCGGCGACGACCACGCTGGCGTGGGCGCTGAGCCGACGTGCCACCTCGGTGCCGGTACCGGCGGGCACGGCCACGGTGTCCACGTCCGCAGCGGTGGCGGTGACCTCGCCGAGGGGCGCGAGCCGCCGGTCGCGTTCCACCTCGGTGGTGTCGGCGTGCCACAGGACCAGCACCCGGTCGGCGGCGCCGGCGGGTCCCGCCACCGCCGGTGCGGCAGCGGCGCCCACCAGCAGCGCCAGGAGGGCGGCGATCAGCACCAGCCCCGAGGTGGTGTGACCGCGACGCGCGGCGGCCCGGCGGATCACCGTTGGACCGAGCGGTAGACGAAGCTCGCCAGCTGGCCCCGGGTCACGGGCTCGTCGGGGCAGTACCGGTCCAGGCTGCACCCGGCGGTGATGCCCGCCTCGGCCACCGCGGAGATGTTGGGGCCGTGGGTCCCGCCGGTGCCGACGTCGGTGAAGTTGTGGTCGGCGGTGGCGGTCAGGGCCTGCGCCCGGGCGAGGAAGGTGGCCATCTCCTGCCGGCTGAGGGGAGCGCCCGGCCGGTAGGTGCCGTCGGTGTAGCCCGTGGTGATCCCGGCGGCCAGCACCGCCTCGATCGCGCGGTGATGGGTGGCGCCCGCATCCACGTCGGGGAAGCTGTCGGCACCGGCGTCGGGGGCGGGCAGCGCGAAGGTGTTGTCCAGGAAGGTCGCCATCTGCGCGCGGGTCACCGGCTGTGCGGGACGGAAGGTGGTCTCGGAGAACCCCTGGACGATGCCAGCCTGCGTCGCCCAGGTGATGGCGTACTCGTGGACGCTGCCGTCGTCATCGGTGAAGGGCCCGAACCCGAGCCCGGTGATCTGCGAGGAGGACAGGCGCCCGTTGGACTCAGCCCCCGAACGCAGCGGCAGCTCCAGGCGCAGGCTGGCACCCGCGATCGGCCGCGCGAGGGTGCGCCCGTCGCCGGTGCGCAGTCCTTGGTAGGTCATGACCTCGCGGGAGCCGCTGCTCGTGGCGCCGGTGATCACCAGGGTGCGCGGCGTGCCGCCCTGGGTGCGTTCGCCGATCCGGATCCGCTCGATGCGCTCGAAGGCGGCGAACCCGAGGTGGGCGCGTTCCCGGTTGACCAGCGTGGTGAGGTCACGGTTGCTGGCGACGGCACTCCAGTCGCGCCGGCTGTTGGAGACCGACTGACCGTTCACCTCGCTGACCAGGGACCACGGATCGTCGACGCTGCGCAGGTAGGGGGCGGGCTCGCGTCGGTCGAGGTCCTGGTAGGCGCGGTAGTAGGCCCAGGAGTCCTCCACGTTCTCACTGCGCCCGCCGAAGGAGGAGGAGTAGTAGGTCTCCGCCAGCTCGACGCGCTCCCCGTCGTCGTAGGTCAGGACCTGGTCGCGGGTGGCGTCGATGGCAGCCTGCCAGCGCTCACCGAAGTCGCCCTCGGTCTTGGTCACCCCGCGGAACACCTGGCTCCTCGGGCTGGCGAGGATGTCGCACCGGCAGGCGCCGCCGATCCCGCTGCGCAGGGCGTAGGTGCGGCCGGTGATGACCTGGGCCTCGAGGGCGGCGGCGGGCCAGGAGCTGGGGACCTCTTCGAGCCCCTTGAGGTAGTGCTCCACGGTGTCCACGTCCTGGACCACCGCGAGGCTGGAGGTGACCTGCCCGTCGGAGGTCGAGGCGGTGAGGTGGACATCACGCCAGCCGTGGGCGAAGACGCGTTCCCGGTTGACCCCGTCGGGGCCGAGGGGGGCACCGGGGTCGGTGCCGTAGGTCTGCGCGGCGGTGCGCTGCGCGCCGGGCCGTACGCGGGCGACGGGCAGCTGGGCCGCACCCCGACCGTCGTCGGGGGTGGCGTAGGCACGGTGGTCCTGCCAGCCGTCCGCGCTCGTGTAGCGCTGGACGAGGAGGCCGCTGCTGGGTGCGGGGGCCGCCTCACCGGCGGGCGCCGCCTCACCGAGTCGGGTCAGGTCGCTGCCGGTGTGGGTCTGGGTGCCGTTGGGCGTGGCCCGGCCGCTGGTGGGCAGCGGGCGGACGCGCAGCTGCTCCTCGGCCGGCTGGGTGAACCAGTCGGCGCAGCGGCTGGGGTCGACGCTGCCGTCGCGCGGCGCAGGATCGGGTGGTGAGCACACCTGCCAGGTGACCTCACCGTCGAGGGCGCGGATCGGGCTCTGGCTGACCCCCGTATCGATGCCGACACGGATGCGCTGGTCGCTGGAGCGGGCGTCGGTGGTGACCTCCGTGCCCTGGTAGTAGAAGGTGAGGATCTCGCGCGCGGAGCGGCCGTCCAGCGCCTGCGCGTGGGCGCCGATCTGGCTCATCCCCACGCCGTGGCCCCAGCCGCGACCGTCGATGCGGATGTCGGGAGCGATGTCGCCGGTGCCGCTGACCCGGGCGCGCGGCGCGAAGCCGTCCTCGCCCTGCGAGGCGGTACCGACCGCGGCGGGAGCGCTGTCGCCCTCAACCTCGGCCTGGGCAGCTGCGGCGAAGGCGGGTGGGTCGGACGCCACGAGGTGCACGCCGAGCACCAGCGCGAACCCGAGGAAGACGGCCCCGGAGCGGCGGAGAGTGGTGCTGCAGATGCTGCTGAGGGGCAAGGCTGCCTCCGGGCGTCGGTGCGTGCAGCCGGTCGAGCCGACGCTCCGCGCCGCGCGACCGGTGGGCTCGATGCTGCTGATGGTGCTGCTGGGGCCCGTGTCGCGTGGCGATGAGCCTACTGCGTCGGTGCGCTGCCGCGTCCAGGTGCACCGCCCGCTGGACGCGCACCTCGACCACACGAGCGGGGGTCCCACAACCCGCCACGATCCGGCGACGACGCGTGACACGCCGCCGGTGACGGGACCCGGACACACCACAGAACGCTCCTGCTGCGCGCCTGCCGCATGACCAGGTGTGCGTGGTCGGCGGCCGGCGACGTGCGGACTCGGGCAAGGTCCGCCCCAGGGAGTGGGCCGTGGCCGCAACGTGTCACAACGGGGCCCGCTCATGAGGAAGGGAGCAGTGCGGATGCACGCCCAACAGACCATCGCGCGCCGGAGCGGCGCGCTCGTCCTGGCCGCTGCCACGGCCCTGGCGCTCGCTGCGCCGGCCGTCGCTCAGGCCGATCCGGGCCCGTGGCCCATGGCCGGTCAGGGGCCGGCCAACACCCAGCAGGCCGAGGTAGCGGGCCCGAGCGACCCCGGTGTGCGGTGGGCGACGGACCTCGAGGAGTTGACCGAGCTGTCCTTCGGCACCGGTGCGCTCGACGCGCCGATCCTGCACCCCGACGGGATCCTCGTCCGACGGGCCTCCGGCGGTGTCGGTGACACACGGATGGTCGGCATCTCCACCACCAACGGGCAGATGCAGTGGAGCCTGGTCGACGTGGCGGAGCGCTGCGCCCCCACCGTGGACAGCCAGGGCCGCCTGTGGGTGATGCGCACCTCCGATGCCGACACGACCATCGACACCCGGTTCGTCCAACAGATCGAGGCGACCACCGGCGCACCGATCCCGGGCACGGCCTTCGCCTTCGACGCCGCCGTGCCGCAGACCGCTGCGGGCGGCGATGTCTACTGCCGGGGCAACAGCCTGCAGGCCGCCGGAACCGGTACCGGGGAACGCCTGCTCGTGCTCGGCATGAACGAGGCCGGCCGCAGCAACAGCCACGTGGTCGCCCTGGACATCTCCGGTACCGCGCCGAGCCTGGCGTGGACCATCGACGGCGACGACGCGGACTTCGACCGCATCCTCGCCGAGGTCCCGGGCAACCTGCCGTACTCCCCCCAGC
>CAZGJO010000058.1:0-10779 GCA_964525685.1 uncultured Ectothiorhodospiraceae bacterium
CTCGAAGTCGGCCTCGGTCTCGCCGGGGAAGCCGACGATGAAGTCCGACGACAGGCTCAGGTCCGGTCGCGCCGCCTTCAGCCGGCGGGCGATGGCGCGGTACTCCAGCGCGGTGTGACGGCGCTTCATCTGCGCCAGGATGCGATCGGACCCCGACTGCACCGGCAGGTGGAGATGACCCACCAGCTCCGGCACCTCGGCGTGGGCGCGAACCAGGCTGTCGTTGACGTCCAGCGGGTGCGAGGTGGTGTAGCGGATGCGCTCGATGCCGTCGACGGCGGCGACGTAGTGGATCAGCAGACCGAGATCGGCGATGTCGCCGTCGTGCATGGCCCCCTGATAGGCGTTGACGTTCTGGCCCAGCAGGGTCACCTCGCGCACCCCCTGGGCGGCCAGACCGGCGACCTCGGCGATGACGTCGTCGAACGGCCGGCTGATCTCCTCGCCGCGGGTGTAGGGCACCACGCAGAAGGTGCAGTACTTGCCGCACCCTTCCATGATGGAGACGAAGGCCGTGGCGCCCTCGGCGCGCGGCTCGGGCAGGCGGTCGAACTTCTCGATCTCGGGGAAGGTGATGTCGACCACCGGGGCGCGGTCGCGGCGCACCCCGGTGACCATCTCCGGCAACCGGTGCAGGGTCTGCGGGCCGAAGACCAGGTCCACCCACGGCGCGCGCCGGCGCAGCGCCTCGCCCTCCTGGCTGGCGACACAACCGCCGACGCCGATGATCACCCCGGGGCGCGCCTCCTTCAGCGGCCGCCAGCGACCCAGTTCGGAGAACACCTTCTCCTGCGCCTTCTCGCGGATGGAGCAGGTGTTGAGCAGCAGGATGTCGGCCTCGGCCGGATCCTCGGTGGGAGTGTAGCCCAGAGGGGCCAGCGCGTCGGCCATGCGCCGCGCGTCGTAGTCGTTCATCTGGCAGCCGTGGCTGCGGATATGGAGTTTACCGCCCATTGCGTTCGCGTCGCCGCGTGGTTACTCGAGTGGATCCGGTAGCGTAACCGCATCCGCCGCCCATTTCCAGACCTAATGGAACCGGTGGATGAGCCGCTGCAGGTCGCCGGCCAGCTCCGCCAGCTTGCGGCTGGAGTCCTGGCTGTGCTCGCTGGCCGCCAGCGCCTCGCGGGAGCGTTCGCGGATGGCGTCGATGTTGCCGTGGATGCCCTCGGCCGCACCGGTCTGTTCCCGGGCCGCCGCGGCGATCTCGGAGTTGCGGGCATTGATCCGCTCCACCGCGCCGTTGATCCGGGCCAGGGACTCGCCCGCCTCGGCCACCTGCTCGACACTGGCGTGGGCCTGGCGGCTGTTGGTGCTCATGACGTCGACCACCCCCTGGATGTCCTTCTGGAGGCGCTCCACGGTGGCGCGGATCTCCCCGGTGGACTCCTGCGTCCGGCTGGCCAGGGTGCGCACCTGTTCGGCCACCACCGCGAACCCGCTGCCGGAATCGCCGGCCCGAGCCGCCTCGATGGCGGCGTTCAGCGACAGCAGGTTGGTCTGCTCGGCGATCTCGTTGATCACGTCCACCACCCGGCCGATGCTGCGACTGTCCTCCGCCAGCTGGACGATGGACCTCGCCGCGGCGTCCACTTCCTCGGCCAGGCTGTCGATGGCCAGCACCATCTCGGTGATGACCAGCTTGCCCTCGTCATTGGCCTCGTCGGCCTCGCGCGCCGCCGCGGCGGCCTCCTCCGCCTCGCCGGCCACCTTCTGGATGGCCGCGACCATCTCGTCCACCGTCTCGCCCAGGCGCTCCGATTCGCTCTGTTGCTCGCGCATGCCGCGGGCGTTCTGCTCGGCGAAGCTGGCGGCGGAGTCGGCATGACCGGAGACCTCGCCGGCGGACTGTTCGATACGGTCGAGCACCGTGATCAGGCGCTGCTGCTGGGCCTTCAGGGCGGTTCGGATCTGGCTGGCGGCGTCGTTGCCGCCGGCATAGACCTGGCGGGCGATGGGGTTGTCGAGGACGGCGGCGCTCTCCCCCGCGATCCGGGCCACCGGGCGGCTGGCCCAACGGATCGCCGCGCCCCCGGCGGCGGCGGCAAACAGGGCGGCGGTGCCGATCCCCGCCGCGCCGATCCCCGCCGCGTACCCGCCGGCCAGCAACGGCACGGAGACCGCCGCAACGCCCACGCCGGCCCGCGCCCGCAGCCCCGGGGAGAGGCGCCGGGGCCGGGGACTGCGTCCGGCGTTGATGCGCTGATAGATCTGCTCCGCCCGCGCCACGTATTCCGGTTTCGGCTTCACCCGGACCGACTCGTAGCCGGTGATCGCGCCGTCTTCCATCAAGGGGGTCACGAAGGCGTCCACCCAGTAATGGTCACCGTTCTTGCAACGGTTCTTGACGATCCCCATCCACGACCGGCCGGCCTTCAGGGTCGCCCAGAGATCGGCGAAGGCCGCCGGCGGCATGTCGGGATGGCGCACCACGTTGTGCGAGTGGCCGATGAGCTCGTCCCGTTCGAAGCCGCTGACGGCAACGAAGGTGTCGTTGACATGGGTGGTCACGCCCCGGGTGTCGGTGGCGGAGATGATGACCCAGTCGTCGGGGTAGTCGTATGCGCGCCCCGTGACCGGCAGATTGACTTTCATGCGACGCCTCTGGATACCGCTACGCGCTCGCGCACCCTGCCTCCCGGGTCCGCGAGAACACCGGATCCGCCGCGGCATTTCCTGTCCGGGCGCTGTCTCTTCAGGAGATCGACATCATAACAGAAAAAAAAAGCCGCCTGAGGCAGGCGGCTCGAAGGTGTCGATAGGGAGGTAATCAACACATTGACAGTGCATGTGTAGTATCGCCCTGTGCCCGGATTCGTGAAACCACGCATTGTAAAAATTCTGTAAACGATCCTCAGCTCGTCAGCCCAACCCACCAGAGGCGCAGACGCAGGCCGAGGCTCGGGGTATAGCCGCTGGTGGTGAAGCGGATGGTGCCGTCGCCGTCGACCACGAAGAAGGCCGGGACCGCCTGGATGCCGTAGGCCTCGGCCCAGCGATCATCGTGGTCCACCAGGACCGGCGGACGGAACCCGGACTCTTCGACGTGTTCGCCGATCTCGCCGGGCTCCGACCAGCTGGCCACGGTGATGACGTTGTGGCGACGCTCCAGGGCGTTGATGGTCGGCGCCTCCAGCTTGCAGACCGGACACCAGGTGGCCCAGAAATAGATCAGGACGGGCTCGCCGGCGTAGTCCGCCAGTTCCACGGCCTCCCCCCACGGGTCCTCGCCGCTCAGCGCCGGCGCCGTCCCGGAGGCGGCATCGCGCATCTGCCAGGCACTGATGGCGGTGGCCACCACCAGGATCAGCCCGCCGTAGATGAGCACCGTCCGGGCCAGGCGCTTCAGTCGCCGCCCCCATTCTCCGCGTGTTGTCATGGTTCTCCGCACTCCTCTGCCGCGGCCCCATTCTACGAGGTTCCGGTATCGGTGCGCATCCACCACTGGCTGAAAGCGGCTCGGTTTCCTATCCTCTGCACACAGGCACCCATGTTTCAGGGGCATTCGGATGACCATCACGCGCGCCTTGCGCCACCTTCGCGGCCCACGACCGGCCCTGGCCTTGCTGGCCCTGCTGGCCTGGCCCCTGTTCGGTGCCGGACCGGCGGCGGGCCAGGAGGTCCATCGGCTGGTGGTGGATGGCCCCATCGGCCCGGCCACGGCGCGTTACATCGAACGCGGCCTGGAGCGAGCGGAACAACAGAACGCCGAAGCAGTGGTCCTGACCCTGGACACCCCCGGCGGGCTGGTGGATTCCACGCGCACCATCAACAGCGCCATCCTCTCCGCCCGGGTGCCGGTGCTGGCTCACGTCGCCCCGGGGGGCGCGCGCGCCGCCAGCGCCGGGACCTACATCCTCTACGCCAGCCACGTGGCCGCCATGGCTCCCGCCACCCACCTGGGCGCCGCAACGCCCGTCACCATGGGCGACGGCGGGCCGAGCCTGCCGGAGACCCCCGGGAAAGAAAACGGTGAACAGGAGGGCCCGGGCGAGGGCGATGCCGCCGAACGCAAGGCGGTCAACGACGCCGTGGCCTACCTGCGCGGCCTGGCCAACCTGCGCGGGCGCAACCCGGACTGGGCCGAGGCGGCGGTGCGCGACGCCGCCACCCTGACCGCCGAGGAGGCGCTGGAGGCCGGGGTCATCGACTACCTCGCCGCGACCACCACGGAACTGCTGGCGGCCGCCGACGGCCATTCGGTCACCACCGCCGCCGGCAAGCGCGCGCTGGACACCGCCGGCCGCGACGTGGTGACCCACACACCCGACCTGGTGACCCGGGTGCTCTCGGTGATCACCCACCCCAATGTCGCCTACGTCCTGATGCTGGTGGGGATCTACGGGATCATCTTCGAACTCGCCAACCCCGGCTCCATCATCCCCGGAACGGTGGGGGCCATCAGTCTGATCCTGGCGTTGTTCGCCTTCCAGGTGCTGCCGGTGAACTATGCCGCCGCCGCGCTGATCCTGCTCGGCGCGGCACTGCTGGTTGCCGAGGCCTTCGCGCCATCGTTCGGGCTGCTGGGCCTGGGAGGGATCGCCGCCTTCGTGGTCGGCTCCCTCTTCTTGGTGGAGGCCGACGCCCCCGGCTACCAGGTCTCCATCCCGCTGATCGTGACCATGGCGCTCATCAGCGCCGTGGTCCTGCTGACCATCGCCCGGCTGGCGGTCCGTTCCCACCGCAATCCCGTGGTCAGCGGCCGCGAGGAGCTCATGGGCGCCGAGGGGGTGGCCACCCGCGCCTTTACCGGCCACGGCACCATTCGCCTCCACGGGGAGCTCTGGCAGGCGGAGAGCCGCCAGCCCGTGGCCGCCGACCAGCCGGTCAGGGTGGTGGATCGCCGCGGCCTGACCGTCGTCGTCGAACCCGTCGAGACAGCACCCGCATCCACGGAGGTCTGAACCATGTCCATCACCACCAGCCTGCTGGCCATCGTCGCCGCTGCCGTCCTGTTCCTCGCCAGCGCCATCCGTATCCTGCGGGAGTACGAACGGGGCGTCGTCTTCCTCCTGGGTCGCTTCTGGAAGGTGAAGGGACCGGGGCTGATCATCATCATCCCCGGGATCCAGCAGATGGTGCGGGTGGACGTGCGCACACGGGTCCTGGACGTCCCCAGCCAGGATGTCATCTCCCAGGACAACGTCTCGGTCCAGGTCAACGCCGTGATCTACTACCGCGTCATCGATTCCGAGAAGGCCATCATCCAGGTGGAGGACTTCCACGACGCCACCAGCCAGCTGGCCCAGACCACGCTGCGCTCAGTCCTCGGTCGCCATGACCTGGACGACATGCTGGCTCAGCGCGACAAGCTCAACGACGACATCCAGGCGATCCTGGATCAGCATTCCGATGCCTGGGGCATCAAGATCGCCAATGTGGAGATCAAGCACGTGGACCTGGATGATTCGATGATCCGCGCCATCGCCAAGCAGGCCGAGGCGGAGCGGCTGCGGCGCGCCAAGGTCATCTACGCCGAAGGGGAACTGCAGGCCTCCCACCAGATGCTGGAGGCGGCCCGGGTCCTGGTGGAACAGCCCGAATCGCTGCAGCTGCGCTACCTCCAGGCCATGACCGATGTGGCGAACGACAAGAGTTCGACCTATATCTTCCCCATGCCGACGCAACTGTTCGAGATGTTCGGACAGAACCCCGGCATCAAGGGCCGCGACGCGGAATAACCCCGCGCGCCCGGGGCATTTGACAGGCGTTTGAACTCGCGCACAGAATGCTTCACACGGCGGTGAACCCGTTCACACCACCCGAATTCACTGGAGGCACAGGAAAGCCCATGGCTAATTTCATCCAGGCCGTCGACGAGCGCACCAAGCTGGCCGGCACCAACAAGCTCGAGATCCTGCTCTTCAGCCTCGGCACCGACCCCAGTACGGGCCGTGAAGAGCTCTTCGGGATCAACGTCTTCAAGGTCAAGGAGGTCATGCGCGTCCCGGAGATCGTCCACGCCCCGGACATGCCGCCGGGGGTGGAAGGGATGGTCAGCCTGCGCGGGAACACCCTGCCGGTGATCAATCTGGCGCAGTTCTGCGACATCCGCCAGGAGGAGAGCCCGCAGATCCTGGTGGTCACCGAGTACAACCGCTTCCAGCAGGGCTTCCTGGTCCATTCGGTGGACCAGATCCTGCGCATGGACTGGGACGCCATCAAGGCACCGCCGTCGATGATGGCCCACCGCCACGGCGGCCTGGTCACGGCGGTCTCGGAACTGGAGGATGGTCGCTTGGTGATGATCCTCGACGTCGAGAAGGTCCTGGACGAGACCACCGGGCGCACCGCCGATCCGCTCATCTACGAGGACATCGGCACCATCGACCGCCCGGCCACGGTCTTCTTCGCCGACGACTCCTCGGTGGCGCGCAAGCAGATCCAGAAGACCCTGGACACCATGGGCGTGCGCCACATGGGTGCCACCAACGGCAAGGAGGCTTGGAACAAGCTGCAGATGCTCGCCGACGAGGCCGAGAACCGCGGCGAGCGCCTGCGGGACCGCATCGATCTGATCCTCACCGACGTCGAGATGCCGGAGATGGACGGCTACGTGCTCACCCGCAAGATCAAGGAGGACGCTCGCACCCGGGACATTCCGGTGATCATGCACTCGTCGCTCTCTTCCACCACCAACGAGGAACGCGGCAAGGCCGTGGGCGCGGACAACTACGTGGCCAAGTTCCGACCCAAGGAGCTGGCGGACACGCTGACACCCTATCTGCGCGTGGAGCCCAACGCGGTCGAAGAGGGCTGACTCGGGCTGAATCGCCCACTGGAAGGAAAAAGAAAGGGGGCGGACACCGGACGTACCGCCCCCTTTTAAATCGCCTGGTGACCGCGCTGCGTCCAGGTTGGACGCCGAAGCCCCCGGAGGGGCACTCCGCTGCCGACGGTCGATACGGTCACCAGGCGCGAAAGCAGAGGGGGAACCTAGAAGCCCCCACCCTGGTCGTCCTGGTCGCCGAAGCCACCCCCGGTGTCGTCCCGGTCGCCACCGAATCCATCGCCCTGCCGGTCGTCCATGCCGTTACCAAAGCCTTCCTGGTCACGCGGCTCGGCCTCCATGCCGCCCATGCCCTCCTGCTCCTCGGCCGGGGGCATGTCGCCGGGCTCGTCCATACCGGCGTCACAGCCGGCCAGGGCCATGGCACCGGTCAGCGTCAGGCCGATAATCATGGGTGTCTTGTTCATGATGATTCACCTCCCGTGATGTCGAATGGCTCGAATCCGGATCATCCGGACCTGCCGCCCCCTCTGCAGAGACCGTGCCAACGACAACCGACTTCCCAACCAGCTGTATTCAGGGGGTCTAAACAATTCTGACGCGGCGCCGCTAAGAGGAGATGAGTCACAGGGGAACAACGCCATGACACATGCCGACCGGATCTGCACACTCCTGAATCAGAGTCGTACCATCGCCGTGGTCGGGCTGTCACCGAAGCCTTCGCGGCCCAGCCATCGGGTGGCCGCGGGGCTCCAGCGCCACGGCTTTCGCGTCCTGCCGGTACGGCCGGCGGTTTCCCGCATCCTGGGCGAACCGGCCTGGCGCAGCCTGCACGACCTGCCGGAGAAACCGGACCTGGTCAACGTCTTCCGCGCGCCGGAGTACGTGGCCGATATCGTGGCCGACTGCATCGAGCTGAACATCGCCACCCTCTGGCTGCAGGACGGGGTCATCGACGAGGCCGCGGCCGAGCGCGCGCGAGCCGCCGGTATCACGGTCGTCATGGACCGCTGCATCTACCGCGACTACGTCGGCCTGGGCTGTGCCGGACGGGGGCATGACCTCGATGCCCCCCCGATACCGGGCCCGCCGGATCCGGCGACCGCCACCATGCTCCCCCTGCACCGTTGAGCCGGCCGTCTCCCGCCCGACACCGCCCGCACGGCGCCGGCCCGGCGGCCCTGCTCCTGGGTGCCGGGCTGCTCGCCGGCTGTGGCGACGGGGGTCCGCACTTCGAGTCCATCGGCCCGTCGCCGGGCGACCATGTGGTGAGCCTCGCCCGGGATGCCCGGGGCACGCTGCATGCCGGTACCGGCACGGGCGAGGTGCTGCGCCACCGCAGCGGTGCGGACTGGGATCCCCTGAGCGGCGACACCGGCGCCGGCGGGGTCACCACGCTGGTCACCGAGCCGCGCCGAGTGGCCGGCGGCGTCGACGGTGCCCGTGTCCACCTGGCCGGCGACTGGCGTGCGTTCACCGACGCCCCCTTCGACGGTGCCGCCATCGCGGCCCTCCTGGCGGACGACGACGGCGGTCTGTGGGTGGCCACGAGCGACGCCGTCCACCACGCCAGCAACGCCCTCGAGGACTGGACCACCCTGCCCGCCACCGGTCTGGACGACGGCCCACCCGTCTACCGTCTGGGCCGGGACGCCGACGGCGCCCTACTGACCGCCACCATCGGCGGCGGGGTGCGGCGGCTGAGCGGGGATCGCTGGCAGAGGGACAGCGCCGGCCTGCCCGACGGAGTCAAGGTCTTCGACTTTCAGCGGTACGGTGACACGGCTCTGGCCATCGGCACCGATCACGGACCATACGGGCGCCCCGCGCCCGATGCGGCGTGGCGTCCGCTGGGAGAGGGTCTGGCGGGGAAGCGCGTCATTGCCCTGACCACCACCGGGACCGGGGACGACCAGCGATTGTGGGCCGGCGGGGATGCCGGGATCCATGTGCTGACGACGATCGACGGCCCATGGGAAGCAGTTCCCATGCACCCGGAACCGACCTCGGCGGTCGCCTGGCTGCTGAGCGTGCGCGGAACGGTCCATGCCGCCGCCGGGCGTGTCTATCGGCTGAGCGACGGGAACTAGCTCGTCATCAGCCGACAGAAATCACGACGAGCCTGTGTCCACAACACGGGAAACGCCCGATGCCGCAGCGGACCACACGCTGAAACGGATGGATTCAGAGAAACATGGGAGCACGTTCGACACGTGCCGGTTTGCCCGAAAGGCAGGGGAGATGGCGGAGCGGACGGGACTCTCTCTTTTTTACTGAGTCTTTTGTTTTCAACATGTTACAAAAATGTTGACAATAATCATCAAGAACCAAGGCTGTTTTTTTGTTGTAAAATTTGTTGTTAACGACGTTGTAAAATATGTTGTATATTTCCCTCGACGCCCTCGCCCCGCTCCGCCCCCGAAGGGAACCACCGAGGATCGCTCGGTGGTACGAGCCCAAGAGCCGTCTTCCGTTCCGGGTTACAGGCATAGTGCCAGCTCGACTCTCCGGCCCGGGTCCGAGTCAACCCGCCTCCCGTGGGCGGGGAACCCAGTAGTAGTTATCTCCGCACCCCTTCCGCCAGTTTTTCCACTCAGGCTCGTCACTGCTCTTGTCGTGATCATGCCACGCACTCACTCGGTCTACTGTCCGAACGACATCTCCAGCTGGCACTGCATACGAGTCTCCGTGCACGTAACCGCGAATCACCTGCATGAGGGCGTGGTAGGCCTGCTGGTCTTCATTCTGCAACGCCAGCAGGGGGGCGCGAAGCGCTTCCTCGATCAGTCGTTCATGGTCGCGAAAACGGCATGCGTGAGCAGGGCCCTCCTGGTCCAGGACGATCTTACCAACATCATGGAAGAGGCCTGTCAGCATTGTGGCTTCCAATACGACCCCTTCAACCCCGATCCCCGCCAGAATCGCCTTCACCCCCTCGGCCACTTGAACGCTATGCGTCAGCAACCCACCCTGAGAGGTGTGGTGGCACGACTTGCTCGCGGGTATCGTCAGAAAGGTACGCGTGAAGTCAATGTCCCGGAGGACATGGCCGAGGAAGGATCTGTAACTCCCCACAGTGAGCCCTTGATAGAGCGCCCGTAGACGGAAGAGATCCTCATACGATACCCCCTCCAGACCACCTACCTCATGGAGAACGGTTGCCACCGCTGACCCCTTCCGGGCCGCGGGCCACACCACGAAACGCGTCAGGCCCTGATGATCCTGCTGAGCTTGGAGCCTCACCCAGTATTCTTCACCGCTCTTCGGCGGTTCGCCCGGCCAATCTGCCGCCGGCACATAGGCGCGCAGCCTCCAGGATCCGTCGCTGATGCTTACCGGCCGGTATCCGACTCCATTTTCCCCATGAGATACCGGACAGACCTCAGTGAACCGAACAACGGCTTCGACATCGTACGCGCACGAGAAGGGTTTTCCGTCCTCCTGGCAGAGCGAATCAAGCGTCTTGGTAAGTGCCGTGGTCCCCTGCAGCATGGGCAGCTCCTTTGGTATATCTGTATAGCGGCTATATTGTTATCAAAGGCACTCCCTTTTGTCAAGCTGTAATCGATTATAGATGTATAGCTCGATATCATGTATGCTTTCCAGAAAGCTTCCTGCCGGAGGAGAGACGATGACATCCCGGACCCACCAGAAGCAGGTCAACATCCGTCTCGACGATGAGACGCTGACACGGCTCGATCGGCTTCGAGCCCAGTTCCTCGACTCCAGTGGCTCCATCCCCACCCGCTCAGACCTCGTTCGCATGGCGATCGAAGAGTTCCTGGAGAAGCGTTCTGAAGGTGACAAACCGCAGCAATGAACTCTTGGAAACTGGACTGAACAGACTGCTTTATATGGGTTTTCTGTTCAGGTAACACCGAGGAGGTGGAGTGTGTTCGCTTCGCTAGCAGCCGATGAGTCCCCCTTGCTGACCGATCCTCGTCCAACCTGATCCCGCTCACTTGAACCCCCCTCCCCGCTGTCCTATGCTCGAAGGGCTGGTGCAAACCAGCCCCTGAACTCACTCACGGAGGAGTCCAACATGCTCATAC
>CAZGJO010000059.1:0-2771 GCA_964525685.1 uncultured Ectothiorhodospiraceae bacterium
CGGGGGCTCACGGTGTTCGCCGATGCGGACCCCACCACGGAGCTCACCGACCCGTCGGACGCCGCCGAGCGTGACGCCCTGGTGCAGGTGCACGGCCCCGGGACCGGCGAGGTGGCGCGGCTCGCGGGTCACGCGCGCGCAGCAGGTGCGACACCTCCTGCGCGTCCCGCGTGGCGCTCGGCCGTGGAGGCCCTCGACCTGCTGACCTTCCGGTCCTTCGCCCGCAGCCTGCTGTGTCATGCTGCCGCGGCGCCGCAACCGCGGGATGCGCAGCGGCTGGCCGGTGCCCGGGTGCGCACCGACCTGCGGGTCGAGGAGGAGCCGGACACCGCCAGCGCACCCCTGGTGCTCACGGGTGCGGACGAGCGGCAGCTGGTCCTGCGCGATCCTGACCTGCGTGCGCTGCTCGGGGCGATCGCGCGGAGTGGGCCCGTGGGCTGCCCCGTCGACCAGCTTCCGGTGTCGGAGCGCGCGGGGGTGGGCGGCGGGCAGGCCGAGGTGCAGCGCAACGCCCAACTGCTGGACCTGTTCTCCCGCGGACAGATCCAGGTGAGCTGGTGGCAGGCCCCCATCGCCGCCGCGGTGGGGGAGCGGCCCCTGGCCTTCGCGCTCGCCCGACGGCAGGCCGCCAGCAACGCACCGACGGTCACCACGCTGCTGCACGAACGCTTCGGTGTGGACACCCTTGACCGGGTGCTGCTCAAGCACCTCGACGGAGGCCATGACCGCGCGGCGTTGCACGCGCGTGTACGCAGCGCCCAGCGGTCAGGTCGGTTGGTGATGAGCGTCGAGGAGGAACCGGTCGAGGATCCGGAGCTCATCACCGCCCTGGTCGAACACAAGCTCCAGCGGCTGTGGCACCACGGGCTGCTGGTCGACGGGTGATGCTCAGGGCCGCTGGACGATGACGGCGACACCGATGTCGTCTTCGTCGTCGAGGTGGCGGTAGGTCACGGCCAGGGTGCGGCCGTCCTCGGCGAGGTACTCGACGTGCATGAACTCCTCGTCGAAGGTCCGCCGCTGGAACTCGAACCCCTCCGCGGCCAGGGGGCCGTCCGCGGCGCGGCCGAGCTCGTGCGGGTCACCGGAGGCGAGGAAGCTGACCGAGGCGGTCCACCGGTCACCGCTGCGCGAGGCCTGCCCGCGCAGATCGTGGGCCTGCTCCGGCAGCAGGATCTCGGGGATCTCCGTCGGCGCGGCGGCGAAGGTCCGCGCCCCCTCAGGGCCCTCGGCGGCGCTCAGGGTCTCCGGTGCGAGCCACCACCACAGGCCTGCCGCGAGCGCGAGAAGGAGCACGACGGCGCCGGCGATGAACGCCGGTCGTCTGGGCGAGGTCGTGGGGTCCTGCCGCCGGGAGTGGGAGGTGTCGACGGGTGCGTTCACGGTTCTCTTTCGGAGGGGTCGTTCCTCAACGCAGCGCCATGGCCGTCGCGTGGCGAGAGCGGGAGCCGCACTCGAAGCGCAGGCCTCCGGTGACGCTGTGCCGGACGGTGAGGCTCCCACCCATCTCCTCCGCATCGGCGGTCGTCAATCCGATGTGGGTGGCAACGTCCGACGCGTGCTGTGCGGCGTTGCGCAGGAGGTGGAGCAGCGCCTGGCGGTTCTTGAGGGGATCGCCGTAGGCCGTTGCGGCGTGTTCGAGCTCCAGTCGGAGTTCGAGCCCAACAGCCGCTCGCAGCTCGTCTTCGACCAGGGCAGCAACCTCGGCGGTCAGCAGTTCGAGCCGTAGCGGGTGTGCGGTGGCCGGCCGAGGTGGCTCCTCCCGGCCGGCCATCTCCACGGTGCGTCGCTCGAGGTCCTCGAGAAGGTCGTCGATGCGTTCGACGGCGGCGCGTGTGGTGGTGATGCGCTCAGCCCGAACTGGATCGAACCCGGTTGCGGATGCGACCGCGAGGTTGGTGGTGAGTGCCTGGAGTGGAGCACGAAACGCATCGGCTACATACCCGACGATCTCAAGATGCCTGCCCGCCTCAGGATGCTGCTCGACGTGCCTGGGGCTGCCCGCCACGGCTGCCGCACCCGTCGCATTTGTTGTGTCCGGTCGGCAACAGGGCAGATCTAGACCGAGCACGTGCAGGGGTTCGCGCGCTGGTTGTTCCACCGCGGCGGCGGACAAACGAGACCGACGGCCGTCCCAGCCGATCACGAGGTGGTGGAGTCGACCCCGCGGACCCGAACCCCTGCCCGATGATGGCGATCGCGTCGAGGCCGAGCGCCCGAAGGACCGGCCGCTGTCCGATGAGTGTCTCGGCCTCATCGCGTCTCCATGGCACTGCCGTTGCGTGGGCAGTGGTGTCTGCCCGATCGCGGCGTGGCCGGTTGGCGATGTTGCAAGGTCTGTTGCCCGCATGTTGGGGATCAGCCCGCGTCCGACTGTTGCGACTGATCCTGGTCCTTGTCCTTGTCCTGCTTGCGCGTCGGGGAGATCGACCGCAGTCGCGCCGCCTGGGTTTCGACATCGCCAAGGACGTTTTCGCCACGATCCGCATAGGCCGTCAGACGGGATGCCACAGCCTCGGTCAACGAGCGCACCTCGTTCACCGCACCGATGGTGGAGGACCGAAGCTCCGACACATCCGCCACGAGGCCGTTGACCCAGCGGCGCTGCTGTTCGATGGTCTCGAGGAGTTCATCGCGTCGTGTGATGGCCTCAGCGACGATGTCCTCACTGGTGCCCCGTGCCCGCTCCTGGGTTTCGGCCGCTTCCCTCTGAGCCTGCTGGAGCAACTGTTCCGCCTGCTCGTGCGCCTCGGTGGTGGTCCGTTCCGCGT
>CAZGJO010000059.1:2871-10652 GCA_964525685.1 uncultured Ectothiorhodospiraceae bacterium
TGCTCGTGCGCCTCGGTGGTGGTCCGTTCCGCGTCGGCCCGGGCCCGATCGAGCATGGCAGCGGCGTTCGCCTCGGCCTCCTCGCGGAGTTCCTGGGCGTTCGCCTCGGCCTCCTCGCGGAGTTCCTGGGCGGCCGACTTCGCCTCGGTGAGTGTTTCCTCGGCGGCGGCGTCCGCGGACTTTTCCGTGCGTGTGGCGTACGCGTCAGCGTCCGCCCGATGGTCTCTCGCGGCGGCCTCGACCTCGCTGCGGTGGTGTTCCGCTTGGCGCCGGATCTCGTCCCGGTCCCGTTCAGCCTCCTCCCGGATCGCCTCAGCCTCCCGGATGGCCTCCTCGAGACGCTCATTGCTCGCGATGACCATGGCCGTTGCTACAGCGCCGGCGTAACGGGTCAGCTCGGCCTCGGTCATGGTGTCGAGCCGCTTGAGCGGCCGCAGCAGTTCGAGTTCCGCCTCCAACTGTGCTTTGTCGCCATCGCGTCCCGGACGTAGCACCCACTGCATCCAGTTCTTCTTGGGGTCGTCGCTCAAGTTGTCCGATCCGATTTTCATGCTGTACCCCCTCGGGTGTCTCGCAAACCGCATGTTTGTGAGATAACGGCTGTAGTATCATTATAGCTAAAGGTCCAGCCGCTGAGGAGGCGTCGCATGTTTGCCATCTGGGACCGGCTCGAGCAGTTGGGCCTGTCCGCAACGACGCTCAACGGTTCGGGGCCGCTGATCGCGGTCCTGGCGCACCCCCACTTGGAGGAACACCTCCGCGACGTGGTCCCCGAGTCGTTCAGTGCTGCTGCTGCTGACTGGCTGTCATGGCAGCGTCGGACGGAACTGTTGCTCCGTGCCGATGGTGCTGCACCCGGTACCGGCCTTCGAATGCCGGTTGCTGACGGGTTCGACCTCGTCGGTTCAACGTTGTCAGCCGGATCGCTCTCGCTCGGTGTCCTGGTGGCTCGCGTGCCGTCTGGCACGCCCCCTCCGTGGCCGGCATCCGCTGCGCGACGACTCGCTCACATCCTTGCCGCCGAGATGGCTCCGCACCTCGCCAGGGCGGTCGAGCGGGAGCAGTCGTTCCGCCAGGGCATCGAGTTGCTGCAACTCCATCTCCAACGCCAGGGTCCGAACTGCGACAACATCGCCCTTCTCGGCAACGAGCAGCCGCTTGAGTACGAGGGCGCTTTCCATGGCGCGGTGCAAGTGGACGGTGTCGGGATGTCCTACCTCGGCCGCGTGCGGGGTGGCCCTTCTCCCGCTGGATTCGTCCCCGTGGTGATGACCTTGTTCGGCCGTTGGCTCGCGGATCTCCCCGACCCGGATCCGTCCACGGTCATCGACGCGGTGCACAGCGATCTCCTCGCGTTGCTCGAGCCACTCCACGCTGAGATCGAAGCCACGGTCGTCGTGCCGGGTCCGGGGCTGGTGAAGGTGTCCACCACCGACACGCTGGTCGTCATCGTTGCTGGGGATGGGACCATCCTCGACCGGGCGTTGCCCGACGAGGTCACTGTCTCCGGGAAGCGACTCGGGATCCGCAGAACCGAGGAGCTTCCCGCGCCTCCAGGGTCCTCGGTCGTGGCGATCGGTGGGCTCACGGACACAAGGACCCTGCTTGATCTCATCGCGGCTGCGGGCGGTGCCCCGTGCTGCCCGTTGTCGTTCGCATCGCAGTTACGCTCCCGGGTCGAACAGCGGACTACGCTGACCGGCGGCGTACTCGTCCACGCGCTGGCTGGGGCTCCGGATGGGTTGCCGCCGCAGCCCCTGAACTGACGGAACCGCCTTGAATCACCCCGCTGAGAACGATGACGTCCCCTCGCTCGTCGCCGAGATCCGATCGGCGCGGGGGCTGACCCAGGAGGCGCTTGCACGCGAACTCGGCGTCTCCTTCTCCACGGTCAACGCGTGGGAAGCGGGTCGCAGCGCGCCACAGCTCCGTCACCTGCGCCGGCTGCGGGAGCTCGATCGCAATCTCCGTGGGTCGCTGGAGACCGATGACCGCCTGCGGGTGCTCTGCGTCGACGACTCGCCTTTGGATCTAGAGAATGTCACCACCGTCATCGCGGACGCCGCAGCTGTGCTCGACATCGACGTGAACATCGTCACGGAACAAGATGCGATGGGGGCCCTACTGTCGCTCGGACGGACGGCTCCCGACCTTGCCGTGCTGGACATCGTCTTGCCCGGGTTGGACGGGTTCGAGCTCGCAGAGCGGATCCAGTCCATGCAACTCCCAGTGGGCAGTCTGGCGCTCATCACCTCCCGACGCGATGACGCGATCGATGAACGTGCGAAGACGCTCGGCCTGCAGGTGCTGGACAAACCGGCCACGCTCCGTGACGTCGGCGCGCTCCTGCGCACCGCTGCTGCCAACCCCACGGTTACGGCCGGGGACTAGCAGCCGTGACGTCGATATCTACGAGGTGGAGCTGCGCGCCCGGGTCGTTGTCCGGCTTCCCAGCGGCCGCATGGGGGTAGCTGCTGGGCTGGACCTTCTTCACCCGCATCGAGCCCGACGGAACGACCCCCTGTGCCCGCACCGTCTCCGCGAGGGCAGTTTCGAGCAACGAGGACACTGCCGCGTCGCCCTGCTGCACGATGTGAGAGGGAACCCACCGCAGTAGTCCGACAGACTCGATGTTCACGTAAGGTCTCCTGGCGCGGCTCGACGGTGATTCTATGTCGCTACGATAGCGTTCAATGCGGATGTGGGGAGTATCCAGGATGACCGACGCGGTGGTACCCCGCCTGCTGGTCCGCACCGACCGCTACCGGGCTGCCGTCGTGGCCCGCAGCCTGGCGATGGTGGCGCAGGCCATCGCGACGGCGGCCCGTCATGCTGCGCCGCCCGGCACCGTCGGGGTGCTCTTCGCCGAAGCGGATCTCCCCGACCACCCGCGGTCCCGTCTCCTCGGCCACGTGCGCGAGGCCATCGATCGTGGTGCGCCGAGCGGCGGTGTCCCACTCTTCGTGCTGGCCCCGACAGCGGGCGTGGATACGACCGGGGCCGACGGCGCTGTGCTCCTCCCCGGAGATGCAGCCTCAGGAGGCAACCTGCTGCGCCTCAGGCTGTGGTCAGGACCTGCCGGCGCCCGCCTCGCTGTCCCGGAGGACGGGATCGCGGGGTGTGTCGTCGGTCCCGTGCAGCCGCCGCTGTCCGGCGCGGACGAGGCTGGCGCCGGGGCGATCATCCAGGCCGAAGCGCTTGCGCGTGTGGTCGCGCGGTGGGCGCCACAGCCGGTGTTGGCCTCTGGCGGCGTTGGGGTCGCCAACCTGGCGACCGTGTTGGCATCCGGGGTGGCCGGGGTCGTTGTCTGCTCCGCGGTGGTGGCATCGGTCGACCCAGCTGCAGTGGTCGCGCAGCTGCTCGACGGCTTGTTCGCCGAGGACGGCATCCCGGCCCGCGCGCAGGATGAACGCGACCACTGAGGGCTGCATGGTCGGTGTCCATGTCGACCCACGTGGTGCTGCGCCCCCGCTCGCTGCCCTCTGGCGGCGTCAGGCGGCCCCGAGAGTGCAGCATCTGCGGAGGTGGCTAGCCCGTGCGCAGGGACTCGATCTCAGGCCACAGGGAGTGCTCTGCCTCGATCACCTGCTCCAGGACCTCGGCTGCCGTCAGCGCCAGGTCCGGGTCCTCGACGAGGCAGGCGTAGCGCCGCAGGTCGAGGTGCACGTCGAGGCCGTTGGGGTCGAGGCGTCGCAGTTCGAGCAGCAGTGCGCCAAGCGCCGTGATGTCCTCGTCCTGCTCCACCTCCATGGTCAGGTAGCGGCCACGGCGGTCCATCGGGTCGGCGGTGACCGCCCGGGCTGCGGCGGTGCGGGCCAGGTCGGGCTCGCCCTGCGTCGCGGCTGTGCCGCGGAGGCGGCCACGGTTAGGCCAATCAGGAACCATCCGAGGTCGACCGTGGTTGATGATGAGAACGGAGATCGACGACTGCACCCCGTGCGCACCTACCGCAGCCGCCATCACCAGGAAGCGCGTCTGCGTGGCCGGATCGGGGGAGAGCCAGCCGTGACGCAGGATCGCTGGTGGCACGGGGGGGCAGGAGTGCGCGGGGGACCCGGGCGCGCTGGAAGGTGGACGTGGCGGGCTCGCGCCGGTTGGCCGATCGCGCCTGCGAGCTGCCGTCACATCGTGAGGGCCACGGCGGCCGGTCAGCATCCGGCCTCCTCGGTGTCGTCACGCCCCGCCACCGCACCGGCGACCTCGATGTGGTTCCAGCCGGACCGGGCAGCGGACAGCAGCGCGTCCTCCGCCCGGCTGAGCAGCGTCTGGGGCGAGGTGTCGGGTGCCGGGTGTGTGCAGGCGACCCCGAGGCTCAGGCTGACGGTGGTGTGCACCGCGGTGAGGGGGTGCGCCAGCCGCAGCGCGGCGAGATCGCCCTGGATCCGCTCGGCGAGTTCCAGCAGTTCGTCGCCCGACACTCCGAGGAGGACCACGGTGAACCGGTCGCGGTCCGAACGCGCCACCCGCCCGCCGACGCTGCGCACCGAGTCGCTGATCGACCAGGCCACGCGCGCCAGGCACCGATCCGCCTCGGCGTGGACCAGGAACTCGCCGTAGGCGGTGAAGTCGTCCAGCAGACAGTGGATCAGGGCGATCGGCAGGCGATCGGCCTGTGCGCGCGACCACGCCCGGTGCAGCGCATCGTCTCCGCCGCGGCGGTTGGCCACACCGGTCAGCGGATCGAGGGTCGCCTGCCGCTCCAGGTCGAGGTTGGCCCGCTGCAGGTCCCGGTAGAGGGTGGCCTGCCGGGCCTCGGCCTGCCGCAGCGCGGTGAGGTCGAGGGCACTGCCCATGATCCGCCGGGTATCCGGTCCTAGCTGCAGGGCGCCCCGCAACCGCACGTGCACGTCGTGGCCGCCCACGTGTTGTAGGCGGCACTCGAGCTCGAAGGTGGGGGGGTGTGCCGCTGCCGTCCGCTCCAGGATGGTCCGGACCCGCTCGACGTCGTGTGGGTGGATCCGGTCGAACAACCGGTCGGCTGGCGCCGGCTGCCTGTCATAGACGTCGGGGACGTCGCCGAGCAGTGCGTACCACTGCCGGGAGAGCTCGAGGTGGTCGGCGTCGACATCCCACTCCCACCAGGCGCCGTGCATGGCTGTGCGCGTGAGCTGCACCCGCTGTCGTGCGGCGTCCAGGGCCGTCTCCTGGGCCATCCGTGCCGTGATATCGACGGTGACGCCGTCGATGCGGGCCAGGATGCCGCGCACGTCCACGACGGGGAACAGGGTGGAGGAGACCCAGCGTGTCGCGCCGCCGACGTCGGTGAGCCGACACGTCAGTGCGTGGGACGGGGCCCGGACCGTCTGCAGCGCACGCCGGACGCGGTCCCGGTCCTCAGGGTGGACGATCGCCAGGACCGAGGCCGATGCGTCGGGCAGGTCGTGCGGTGCGATGCCGAGGGCGCTACGGGTGTCTCCATCGAGGTGGAGCAGGCGCAGGGAGCCCGGCTCGAGGGACCAGGACACCGCACCGAGCGCGGTCTGGAGCTGCTGGAGGTGCTTCGCGGTGTCGGTGTCGTGCGGGTGCTGGGACTCTGGGGTCGGGAGGCGCAGGAGGCCGGTCATCAGGTGCCTGTCCGTGCTGGTCTGGACGACCATGCCGGCCCGGTTGCCGGCATCGGACGAGTATGCACGCTCCGGACCTGGCCGGGTAGTGGTCGGGTGCACCTTGAGCCAGCTGGGTCACGATGGTGCGGGTCGGTCGACCCGGGCGGGTCGACGCGCCGGCACCACCACCTCAGATCAGGTGCCGGCGATGCCCCTCGTTGACCGCCTCCGCGCGGTTGCTGACCTGCAGCGCGCGATAGATGGCGGTGGTCTCCCGGCGGATCGTTGCGAGGCTGAAGCCGAGGCTCATGGCCATCTGCGCGTTGCTCCGGCCGTCCGCGAGCCCGTGGAGCACCCGCTGCTGCCGCTCGGTGAGCTCCACCTCGCCGCTCTGCCCGGGGTGGTCGAGCAGCCGGGCGATCGCGGGGCTGCGCAGGATCTGGGTCGAGCGCTCGGCGCGCTGGTGGTCGGCGCGCGCCGCCTCCTCATCCCCCAGCAGGCGGTGCAGCTGCGTGGTGACGGTGGCCACCGGGATCGCCGGCCAGAAACACTCCGCGTCCACCGCGACGTGGGCACGCCACGGCGCCAACACGGTGCGCAGCCACTGGGCGTGATCGCTCGCGCCGATCAGGGCGGCCGCACGTCCGGCCAGACAGGCGGTCAGCAGCACGCTGGTCTCATCATCCAGGGGCCGCACGAGCTGGTCGAGCCGGCCGCGCGCCTGCTCGTGCCGTCCGAGGACCGCGGCCAGCAGCGCGCTGCCCGCCTGGCCCAACTGGTGGGTGAGCGCCGGGTGGTCGCCCAGCACGGTCTCTGCGACCTGGGCGTCGGCGCCCGACAGCATCGCGAGCTGCAGGGAGAACAAGGCGTCCGCGATCTCTGCCCCCGGCAGGGGTGTCGCGCGTGCGATCGCCCGGGCCCGGTCACGGTGCTCGGCGATCACCTCCAGCGACCCGTCGAGGACACCGCGTGCCGCATCCAGGCAGGCCGCGCGCCACAGCAGCCGGGGTTCCTGGGTGCGTTCGGCAGCCCAGCGCACCAGGGCGATGCCCTCCTCGAACCCCGCCCGGCTGCCCGCCTCCAGCTCATCGGTCGCGCCGCGCAGCCCGGCTTCGACCAGCAGGTCGAAACGGTGCAGCCGCTGTGCGAGCTGTTGGGCCCGGCCGGAGACCTCACGGCGCTGGTCGAGGTAGCGGGGGGCGCGATGGGTGCTGCGCCACGCCAGCAGCGCCATGAGGCTGGCGGTCGGATCGCCGGAGGTCTCTGCGACCGCCATCGCGCGGTCCGCGAGGGGCTGCCCCACGTCCGCACGGGTCAACCAGCTCCACTGGTTGCCCTGTTCACCCGCCAGCGGCAGCCGCATCTCCACGACCGCACGTACCGCGAGCACCTGCGCCAGCCACGCCGGTGACGGGTTGACGTGCTCGGCGGTGGACAGCAGGTTCTCCGCGACCGGGTCACCGTTGCGCCACTCGGTGGGGTAGGCGTAGCGCACCGCTGCCTCCGCGATGGCGTCCGCGTCACCCAGCGCCCCAGCCAGCCGCGCGGCGACCTCGGCGAGCTCGCCGGTGGCGTCGAGATCGCCGCAGCGTTGTGCCACCTCGGCGCGGGCCAACAGGCAGCGCAGCCGCCGGTGCTGGTCCTCGCCGGCGGCGTCCGCGGCGGCGGCCAGGAAACGGTCGGCCTCGGTGAGTGCGCCCCGCGACAGCGCCTCCCGTCCGGCACGCTCGCCGATCTCCGCGCGTCGGTCTGCGGGCAGGCGCTCGCCGGCCTGCAGCGCGTGCTGGGCGACCACCGTGGCCGGCACGGTCGGGTCGGCGTCGAGGTGGCGGGCGATCCGCTCGTGCAGCCGTTCACGGTCGGCCTCGGTCAGCGATCGCAAGGACAGCTCGGCGACGCGTGCGTTCGGTGCCAGGTTGCCCCGGTCTCCTGAGGCTTGGGACAGCAGCCCGAGGTCGGTCAGGTGGGCGAAGGTGGCGGCCACCGCCGGTCCGGGGCGCTCCGCGATGGTGGCGAGGTCCTGCGCGGAGAGTGTCGGTGCGAGGGAGCGCAGCTGCAGGACCTCGAGCGACGCCGGGTCAAGTTCCCCGAGGGCGAGCAGCAGATCGGTATCCGCCACGTTGCCGGTGGCGCCGTTGGTCGGGGACGCCGGGAGCACGTTGCCCTCCGGGCCCCCTCGCGCGAGGTTGGTGCTCAGCGCCAGCGGGCTACCACCGGTCCGGGCGAGCAGGTGGA
>CAZGJO010000060.1:0-10622 GCA_964525685.1 uncultured Ectothiorhodospiraceae bacterium
CGGAGGAGACCTCCGGCACCGGCGGGCGCATCGGCGTCGGCATCCCGCAGCCGGCCCAGGTGGTCGGGCGCGGCCTGCGCCGCGAGGCCAACCGCGACGGCTTCCCCTATCCGGAGTGGGACTACCGGGAGAACGCCTACAAGCGCGACTGGGCGCGGGTGCGGGAGCGGGCGCTGGAAGAGGGGGACGAGGCCGACATCGCGCCGCTGATGGCGCGCCACGCCAACACCCTCAAGCGCCTGCGCCGCGCCCTCCAGCTGCAGCGGCCGCAGCGCCCGGCGCCGCTGCGTCGCCAGTACGACGGCGACGAGCTGGATCTGGAGGCGGCCATGGAGTACGTCACCGAGAAGCGCCTGGGCCGTTCGCCGCGTGACCACGTCTACAAGCGCCGCGCGGTCCAGCACCGCGACACCGCCGTGCTGCTGCTGGCGGACATCTCCACCTCCATCATGGCCAACGCCAGTGACGGCGAGGGCACCGTGGTGGAGCGGCTGCGCGCCGGCATGCTGATCTTCGCCGAGGCGCTGCGCGAGGTGGGCGATCCGTTCGCCATCGCCGGCTTCGCCTCCAAGAACCGGGACCAGGTCAGCTACTACCCCATCAAGGCCTTCGACGACGGCCTGGACGCCCATGTGCGCGCGCGCATCGCCGGCCTCAGCGGGCGGTTGGCCACCCGCATGGGCGCCGCCATCCGCCACGCCACGGCGAAATTCAGCGACTCGCCGGCGCGCCGTCGGCTGCTGCTCATCCTCTCCGACGGCCGCCCGGCCGACTACGACGACGGCGGCGATCCCCGCTATCTGCACGAGGACACCCGCATGGCGGTGAAGGAGGCGGTGGACGCCGGGGTGCACCCCTTCTGCATCACCCTCGATCCGGCCGGCGATGAGTACCTGCCGGCGATCTTCGGGCCGGGCCACTTCATGGTCCTCGACCACGTCGACGAGCTGCCGCGCCGGCTGCCCGAGATCTACCTGCGCCTGCGCAAATAGCCCGGAACGGAACACCGCCATGACCGCCCACGCCACGCACCCCGTCGCTTCCGAGCCGCCGAACAGCGCCCCGCCGGCCCGCCGCGAGGCGGTCTTCATCGGCGCCGGCCGCTACCGCCGCCACTCCTACGGCAGCAACCACCCGCTGGGGATCCCGCGGGTGTCTCTGACCTGGGACCTCATCGATGCCTACGGCGCCATCGGCGACGGCGAGTTCCTGCAGGCGCGCAAGGCGGCCGACTTCGAGCTCCACGGTTTCCACCGCCGCGAATACATCAGCGCCCTGCAGCGCTGCGAGGCGCTGGGCAAGGTCACCGACCGCTACCGCAAGGCGCACAACATCGGCAACTTCGAGAACCCGTGGTTCCCCGGCTTCTTCTCCACCCCGGCCACCGCCACCGGCGCCAGCGTCCAGGGGGCGGAGCAGGTGCTGGCCGGGCGCATGGCGTTCAACCCCGCCGGCGGCATGCACCACGCCGCCCCCGGCGAGGCGCGCGGCTTCTGCTTCCTCAACGATCCGGTGCTCGGCATCCAGCGGCTGCGCCGCGAGGGGCTGCGGGTGCTCTACCTCGACATCGACGCCCACCACGGCGACGGCGTCGAGGCCGCCTTCGCCGACGATCCGGAGGTGGTCACCTGCTCGCTGCACATGGACACCGACTACGCCTACCCGTTCAAGGGTGGCGCCATCGACGACATCGGGCCGCTGGCCAACGCGGTCAACCTGCCGCTGCCGAAGGGGACCAACGACAGCGAATTCGCCTTCGCCTTCGACACCCTCTGGCCACGGGTACTGGCCGCCGCCGATGCCGACGCCGTGGTCCTGCAGACCGGCACCGACATCCTGCGCCCCGACCCGCTGGGCAAGTTCACCATTTCCACCCAGCGCTTCCTCGCCACCGTCGACCAGGTGATCGAGACCAGCCCGCGCCACGCCAGCGGCGTGCCCCGGCTGCTCGCCGTCGGCGGTGGCGGTTATCATCCACTGGTGCTGGCGCGCTGCTGGGCCGGGGTCTGGGCACTGCTCTCCGGCCGCGAACTCCCGGACGCCCTGCCCGAGGCCGCCCGCGAGCACCTGCGCGCAGTCGACTGGGACATGGACGAGGACGAGGACTACTTCGAGGCGCTGTTCGAGACCCGCCTCGACCACGACCTGAGCGGCCCCCTGCGCCCCGAGATCGAGCAGCGCGTGGAGACCCTGATCGAGCACCACCCGTTACTGGACACCCCGGAGGGACGATGAACGAGATGACGCCGCTCGCCGGCCACGCCACCCCCCAGGCCACCCGCGCCTACGCCGAGGCCCACGCGGCCACCACCGGCGAGGGCCACTACAGTGACCTGCTGAAGACCAAGGTCCGGCTCTCCTCCCTCGGCGTCGGCACCTTCCCCGGCACCGCCGATGCCCACACCGACGCCGCCGTGGCCGCCATCGTCGCCGGCGCCGTCGCCGGCGGCATCAACGTCATCGACACCGCCGCCCACTACCGCTACGGCCGCGCGCTGGCGGCGGTGGGCGCCGGGGTGCGCCAGGCGGTGGAGGCCGGCGCCCCGCGCGAGGCGCTCTATCTGGTGAGCAAGGGCGGCTTCCTGACCTTCCGCGGCGGCCCGCCGGAGGACCCGCAGGCGTGGATCGAGCGCGAGATCGTCGCCCCGCGCCTCGGCCGCGCCGAGGACATCGCCAGCCGCGCGCCCCACTGCCTGAGCCCGGAGTACATCAACTACCAGCTGGAGCTGTCGCGCAAGCTGATGGGGGTCGAGACCCTGGACGCCTTCCTGGTCGACCAGCCGGAGGTGCACATCGGCGACATCGGCAAGGAGGCGACCAACCAGAAGCTGGAGGCGGTGTTCCGGGTGCTGGAGCAGGCCATCGCCGACGGCCGCCTGCGCCACTACGGCATCGCCACCTTCGATGGCTTTCGGGTGGAGACCGACGCGCTGCTGTTCCAGTCACTGACCTCGCTGCAGGGGCTGGCGGAGAAGGCCTACCAGTCCGTCACCGGCCGCGAGGACAACCGCCACGGCTTCAAGGTCTGTCAGCTGCCGTTCAACCAGGCGATGCCGGAGGGCTTCACCCGCTTCAACCAGGCCACCGGTCAGGGCAACGTCGCCTCCACCATCCAGGCGGCCCACCAGCTCGGGGTCTATCTCATGGGCAGCCACACGATGCTCAAGGGGAATCTGGCCAGCCAGTCGGTGGACGCCGTGGCCCAGGCGCTGGCGACCCTGCCCAACCCGGCCCAGCGGGCGCTGCAGTACAACCGTTCGACCCCGGGGCTCGGCACCAGTCTGGTCGGCATGAGCACTCCGGCCCACCTCGACGACCTGCTGGCGGTGGCCGCCCGGGAGCCCATGGCCCGGGCGGACTACCTGGCCCTCTACCAGAAGGCCGACGACTGACGCCTCAGAGCACCTCGGAGGCGTAGTCGGCCAGCCGCGAGCGCTCGCCGCGCTGCAGGGTGACGTGGCCGGCGTGGGCCCAGTCCTTGAAGCGATCGACCACATAGGTGAGACCGGAGGTGGTCTCGGTGAGGTAGGGGGTGTCGATCTGCGCCACGTTGCCGAGGCAGACCATCTTGGTCCCCGGCCCGGCGCGGGTGATGAGGGTCTTCATCTGCTTCGAGGTCAGGTTCTGCGCCTCGTCGAGGATGACGAACTTGTTCAGGAAGGTGCGCCCGCGCATGAAGTTCAGCGAGCGCGACCTGATCTTGTTCATCAGCACGTCATTGGTGGCCTGCCGGCCCCAGCTGCCGCCTTCGCCGCCCTCGTCCCGGCCCGCGCCGGAGAGCACCTCCAGGTTGTCGCGCAGGGCGCCCATCCACGGCTCCATCTTCTCCTCCTCGGTGCCGGGGAGGAAGCCGATGTCCTCGCCCACCGGGATGGTCACGCGGGTGATGATGATCTCGCTGTAGCGGTTCTCGTCCAGGGTCTGGGCCAGTGCCGCCGCCAGGGTCAGCAGGGTCTTGCCGGTGCCGGCCTGGCCGACCAGCGAGACAAAGTCGATCTCCGGATCCATCAGCAGGTTGAGGGCGAAGTTCTGGCCCGGGTTGCGCGCCCGGATCCCCCAGACCGGCCGGTGGTCGTAGTCGTGGATCAGCTCGAAGCGGCAGTCCTCGCCCTGGATGTCGCGGATGACCCCCTGCAGGGCGGTGTCGGTCTCGGAGTAGACGAACTGGTTGGGGTGCAGACCGGCCACCGCCGGGCTGCTCACCTGGTAGAAGGTGCGCCCCTCGTCCTCCTGCCAGCTGGTCGGGGCGCTGCTCTGCTGCTCCCAGAAGTCGTCCGGCAACGCGGCGTGGCCGCTGTAGAGCAGGTCGACATCGTCGAGGACCTGGTCGTTGAAGTAGTCCTCCGCCGGCAGGCCGACCACATGCGCCTTGATGCGCAGGTTGATGTCCTTGGAGACCAGCGTCACTCCGCGCCCGGGGTCCTGCTCGCGCAGCGCCTGGGCGACCTCGAGGATGTCGTTGTCCGGCTTGTTGCCCGGGAGCCGGCTGGCGGTCTGCGGCTTGAGGATGTCGGTCTGCAGGAAGAGGTTCCCGGTGGCGCCGTAGCCCTTGTGGGCCTCGCCGTTGGTCCCGTGCTCCGGGGCCTGGGTGAGCGGCAGTCCGCGGCTGAAGTCGGTCTCCGAGGCGGTCTCGCTGGCCAGGGCGTTCTGCACCAGCTCGTCCAGGAAGCGGCTTGCCTGGCGGACGTTGCGGGCGACCTCGGAGTGGCCGCGCTTGTGGGTGTCCAGCTCCTCGAGTACCACCATGGGCAGGAAGATGTCGTGTTCCTGGAAGCGGTACAGGCAGGTCGGGTCGTGCATCAGCACGTTGGTGTCGAGGACGAAGAGGCGTTTGTCGCGGCTCTTGTGGGTGGTGTTCACGGTGGCAGCTCCTTTAATCGAGGGCCTCGGCGGTGGCCAGGACCTCGTCGGCGTGTCCGTTGACCTTGACCTTGCGCCATTCGTGGCGGAGGACGCCGTCGGCGTCGAACAGGAAGGTGCTGCGCTCGATGCCCATGGCGCGCTTGCCGAACATGACCTTCTCCTTGATGACGTCGAAGGCGTTGCAGAGTTCCTCGTCGGCATCGGAGAGCAGTTCGAAGAGGAAGCCCTGTTTCTCCTTGAACTTCTCGTGGGACTTCACGCTGTCGCGGGAGACGCCGAGGATCTCGGCGTCGGCGGCGCGAAAGCGGTCGTGCAGCCGGGTGAAGTCGTTGCCCTCGGTGGTGCAGCCGGGGGTGCTGTCCTTGGGGTAGAAGTAGAGCACCAGCTTCCGGCCCTGGTAGTCGCTGGGCGAGAGCGTCTGGCCGCCGGTGGCGGGCAGGGGGATGTTCGGGGCGCGATCCCCGATCTGGATGGTGTCGCTCATGGGCTCCCTCGGTGGCTGACGTTCAGATCTTCACCGGCTCGAGCACGGCATCGAGATTCAGTCCGTCGCAGAGGTCGAAGAATTCCTCGCGCAGGCTGGCGATGCGGACGTCGGCCGGGACGTTGATGGTCATGCGGGCGGCGAACATCGGCGTGCCGGTGTGGGCGGCGGCGTAGCGCTCGGTGGTCAGGTCCTGGATGTTGATCCGGCGCTTGGACAGGAACGTGGCCAGGTCGTAGACGATCCCCGGCTGGTCCATGGAGATGACCTCGACGTTGTAGGAGAGGCTCTGGCCGGTCTGCTCCCGGGGGTTGGTGCGCTTGCAGCTGATCTGCAGGTCGAGCCGTTCGGCCAGCGCCGGGATGGCGTCCTCCAGCTTGGCCACGGAGTTCCACGGCCCGGTGACCAGCAGCAGCATAGCGAACTCGCCGCCGAGGATGGTCATGCGGCTGTCGTGGATGTTGCAGCCGGTGTCCATGATGGCCCGGGCCAGTTCATCGGCGATGCCGGTCTGATCGGAGCCGATGGCCGAGATCACCAGATAGTTGTTCTCCATTGCCCGCCTCTCTCGTGGGTCGCCTGTGTATGGCCCGAGTGTATCGGCTTTGTCGGGCCCGGGAAAGGCGCCGGCGCCGCCGTCGGCGGGTCGCGTGGATACCTTGTCAGCCCGGGGGCGGCTCGCTACCATGACCCGTTTTCAGTGATCGGGAGTAACCGCCATGTTCCATGGCAGTATGGTCGCGCTGGTCACCCCCATGCACGCGGACGGGGGGGTGGATTACGAGGCCCTCGAGCGTCTGGTGGCGTACCATCTGGACAACGGCACCGACGCCATTGTGGCCGTCGGCACCACCGGTGAGTCGGCCACCCTGAGCGTCGACGAGCACCTGGCCGTGGTCCGCCGCGTGGTGGAACTGGTGGACGGGCGCATCCCGGTGATCGCCGGGACCGGCGCCAACGCCACCGCCGAGGCCATCGAGCTGACCCGCGCCGGCATGAAGGCCGGGGCCGACGCCTGTCTGCTGGTCACCCCCTACTACAACAAGCCGACCCAGGAGGGGCTCTACCGGCACTTCTGTGCCGTCGCCGAGGCGGTGCCGGTGCCGCAGATCCTCTACAACGTCCCCGGACGCACCGGTGTCGACATGAGGACCGCCACGGTCGAACGGCTCATGGATCACGGCAACATCATCGGCATCAAGGACGCCACCGGCGACCTGGAGCGCACGCGCGAACTCGTTGCGCGTTGCGGCCACCAGCTGGAGCTCTACTCCGGCGAGGACGGCACCGCCTGCGAGTCCCTGATCGCCGGCTTCCGGGGCGACATCTCGGTGACCGCCAACGTCGCCCCGGGCATGATGCACGCCATGTGCGCCGCCGCCCGCGACGGCCATGCCGACCGCGCCCGCGACCTGGATGCCCGACTGCAGCCGCTGCACAAGGCGCTGTTTGTCGAGACCAGCCCGATCCCGGTGAAGTGGGCGCTCCAGGAGATGGGCCTGATCGGCGAGGGGATCCGCCTGCCGCTGACACCGCTGGCGGAGGACTGCCGCGATCGGGTCCGTGCGGCGCTGCGCGAGACGGGGATCCTGTGAGGGTGACCGTGAGTGGGCGGATGGACACCGGGTTGCGCGCGGGCCTGCTCGGCCTGATCGCCGGCGGGCTGCTGGTCGGTTGCGGCACCGCCGACAAGCGCATGGTCGCCCATACCGGCGCCGAGGCGGCCCCCCCGCTGGTGGCGACCGACGATGTCGCCGTGCCGGCCCCCAGCGGGCGCTACCCTCTACCCGCCGGGGTCACGCCGCGCGCCCTGGACCTGGAGGCGTTGAAGGCACTGGAGCGCCCGCCGGAGATGGCGGCCACCGAGCCGGAGCCGCTGCCGGCCGAGCGCGCCGCCACGCTGCGCACCGAGCTTGTCGAGGGCGAACCGCCCCATCTGCGGCTGGAGGGCGGCTATCAGCGTTTCTGGGCGCGCCTGGAGTCGGCGCTCTCCGCCGGCGGCTTCTCGGTGCGCGAGCGGCGTCCGGGTGACGGGTGGTTGCTGGTGCGCTACGCCGAGGCCGGGGGCGACGCCGCCGGGGCCGAAGGGATCCTCTATCGAGTGGAGCTGGAGCGCGGCGACGAGAGCCATCGCCTGTGGCTCCGGGATGCCGAGGGCGGCCCGGTGGCGGCGGATACCGCGGAGCGGGTACTCACCATCATTCGGGACCGCCTGTGAGGTCATGACCACCCTCCGTGTCGCCTCGCTCGGCAGTGGCAGCGCCGGCAACGCCACCCTGGTGGAGTCCGGCTCCACGTGCGTGCTGGTCGACTGCGGGTTCTCGGTACGTGAGACGGAACGGCGCCTGGGGCGTCTGGGCAGGACCGCCGCCGACCTGGACGCCGTGCTGGTCACCCATGAGCACGGCGACCATATCCGCGGCGTCGGCCCCCTGGCCCGGCGCCACGGCCTCGATGTCTGGATGACCCCGGGCACGGCCTGCGCGCAGGACAGCGGTGAACTCCCCCGGCTGCATTACTTCTCCAGCCACACCGCCTTCGCCATCGGCGATCTGGCCGTCGAGCCCTACCCGGTCCCCCACGACGCGCGTGAGCCGAGCCAGTTCGTCTTCGGCAACGGTGCCGAGCGGGTCGGTCTGTTGACCGATGTCGGCCACGTGACCCCGCACATCCTGGAGAAGCTGGCCGGGGTGCGGGCATTGCTGCTGGAGTGCAATCACGACCCCGGGATGCTGCGGGACGGCCGCTATCCGCCGACGCTGAAGCAGCGCGTCGGCGGCCGGCATGGCCATCTGGCCAACGGGCAGGCGGCCGAGGTACTGGCGCGGCTGGAGCAGCGCAACCGCCTCAACGAGGTCGTGGCCATGCACCTCTCCGAGCAGAACAACCAGCCGGAACTGGCCCGTACCGCCCTGGGGGAGGTCCTGGGCGATACCGACGGGATCCGGGTCGCCGAGCAGGAGGCCGGTTTCGACTGGCTGACCGTGGCCTGAGGCCGGCCATCACGACACGCATCCGGAACCACGGCCGGATGGACCAACCTGATTACGGGGGCAGAGATGGAAAAACGCGCCGAACTCTATGCCGGCAAGGCCAAGACCGTCTTCGAGACCGACGAGCCCGGCCACCTGGTCCTCGAATTCCGCGACGACACCAGCGCCTTCGATGGCGAAAAGACCGAGGCGCTGGCGCGCAAGGGCGAAGTGAACAACCGCTTCAACGCCCATCTGATGCAGCACCTGGCCGCCGCCGGGGTGGCCAACCACTTCGTGGCGCTGAACGGGCCCAGCGAGTCGGTGGTCCGGCGGCTGACCATGCTCCCGGTGGAGTGCGTGGTGCGCAACGTCGCCGCCGGCAGCCTCTGCCGTCGGCTGGGCATCGAGGAGGGGCGCGAACTGGACCCCCCGGTGTTCGAGTTCTTCCTCAAGGACGATGCCCTGCACGACCCCATGATCAACGAATCCCACATCGCCACCTTCGGCTGGGCCACCGCCGCCGAGGTGGAGGAGATGAAGTCGCTCTCCTTCCGCGTCAACGAGGTGCTGCGCGCCCTGTTCAGCGACGCCGGGATCCTGCTGGTGGACTACAAGCTGGAGTTCGGTCGCGCCGGGGGCGGGCTGGTCCTCGGCGATGAGTTCACCCCGGACGGCTGCCGGCTCTGGGACGCCGAGACCCACGAGCGCCTGGACAAGGACCGCTTCCGCCGCGACCTCGGCGGCGTCATCGAGGCCTACGAGGACGTCGCCCGGCGGCTGGGTGTCCCGCTGGATTGATAGCTCCCCTGTTCATGTTTTGGCCAGAATGGCCGATAATCCCCTGACGAGGGCCCGAAAAAGGGGACAGTCCCCTTTTCCGGGCCCCTTCAGAAACGGGCACAGAACCGTGGGACAACAGGACGAGGAGGGGGAGCATGGGCGATCTGCTCGCGCGACTGAGTATCCGGCAGAAACTCTGGTCGGGGTACGGGATCATACTGGCCATCCTGCTGCTGGTGGGACTGGTGGCCTTCATCTCCTTCGCGCGCACCGAAGGCCAGGTGGAGACGATGGTGGAGGAGGCCCAGCCGGTGGTGCTGGCCTCCATGACCCTGCAGGAGCGGCTGGAGCAGGGCAACGCCGCCCTGGGCTTCTACCTCCTCTCCGGGGAAGAGCGTTATCGGGAGACATTCGAAGAGGCCATTGCCGATGTCGACGCGACGCTGAACGAGCTGGCGGCGATGCCGGCGGTGGAGCGGGACGAGGTCCTCGCCGAGCGCCTGGCCACCATCGACGACGCCTTCCGCGAGTACCTTGAATACCGGGATGAGCTGCTGGCGCTTCCCGGGGATGACGAACAGAATTTCCCGGGCGTGGCCTACGCGGCGCGGAACATCAACCCGATTTCCCAGCAGATCCTGCAGATCCTCGGCGAGGCGCTGATGGCCGAAGGCACCGAGCCGGCCACCGAGGAGCGCAAGGAGCTGCTCACTGCTTTCCAGGACCTCCGTTACCTCTGGGCCAACGTCATGAACGGCGTGCGCGCCTACCTCGCCTTCCGCGGCGAGAGCGCGCTGGACGAGGTTCGCCTCTACCAGGGCGCCACCGCCAGCAAGGCGGAAGAGCTCGAGGAGATGGCCCACCTGTTCACCTTCGAGCAGGAGATGGCCATGGAGGACTTCATGCGTCTCCACGGCGAATTCTTCGACAACTTCGAGGAGATGCTCGCCATCCAGGATGGCGATCGCTGGCGCACCGACGCCTACCTGCTGCGCACGGAGCTGGCGCCCATCATCGATCGGATCAACCGGGAGACCGAGGCGATGGTGGAGAACCAGCAGCAGCGCATCAACGACATCGGGGACGGCCTGCGCGGGGAGGTGACCGCCGTCGGGTTCTTCGTGGCGGTGATGTCCGTGGGCGGCTTCGTCCTCGGTGCCCTGGTGGCGTGGTGGGTGGCCTGCCTGATCACCCGGCCGCTGGACCGGACCGTCCACGCCATGCGCGATATCGCCGCCGGCGAAGGCGATCTCACGGCGCGGCTGGAGATCCATTCCGGGGACGAGATCGGGCAGCTTTCGGAGGCGTTCAACGACTTTACCGCCAAGATCCACCAGCTCGTCGAGCGGGTCGGTCAGGCCATCGAGCGTCTGGCGACCACCGCCGAACAGACCGCCCGGGTGGCCGACAGCACCGGCGAAGGGGTCCAGCAGCAGAAGACCCAGACCGAGCAGGTGGCGGCCGCCATGAACGAGATGGCCACCACCGTGCAGCAGGTCTCCGGCAACGCGCAGCAGGGG
>CAZGJO010000061.1:0-10538 GCA_964525685.1 uncultured Ectothiorhodospiraceae bacterium
TGGTCCCCACGTTCACGTGCGGCTTGGTGCGTTCAAATTTCTCTTTGGACACGGGTCTATCCTCTCAATCCGGTTGGAATATCGGTTCTGCGTTGAATCAGGAAGCCTTCTTGATGACTTCATCGGCGACGCTGGCCGGCGCCTCGCTGTACTTCTCGAACTGCATCGTGTAGCTGGCGCGTCCCTGGGTAGCGGAGCGGAGATCGGTGGAGTAACCGAACATCTCCGACAGCGGCACGAAGGCGCGCACGAGCTTGCCGGCGGGGACATCTTCCATCCCCTGCACGGTGCCGCGACGGCGATTCAGATCGCCCATCACGTCGCCCATGTACTCTTCCGGCGTCACCGCCTCGACCTTCATGATCGGCTCCAGCAGCACCAGGCCGGCCTGGCGGGAACCCTCCTTCAGTGCCATCGACCCGGCAATGTGGAAGGCGGTCTCGTTGGAGTCGACATCGTGGTAGGAGCCGTCGAACAAGGTCGCCTTGATATCCACCATGGGATATCCGGCCATGACACCGTTCTCCATCGCCTCCTGGATGCCGTTGTCCACCGACTTGATGTATTCCTTCGGCACCACACCGCCAACGATCTTGTTCTCGAAGATGTAGCCGGTGCCCGGTTCCTGCGGGGTCAGGCGGACCCAGACGTGGCCGTACTGGCCGCGGCCGCCCGACTGACGCACGAACTTGCCTTCCGCCTCGACCTCGCCCTTGATGGTCTCGCGGTAGGCGACCTGCGGCTTGCCGACGTTGGCTTCCACGCCGAATTCGCGCTTCATCCGATCGACGATGATCTCCAGGTGAAGCTCACCCATACCGGAGATGATGGTCTGGCCGGACTCCTCGTCCGTGCGCACACGGAACGACGGGTCTTCCTGCGCCAGTTTCCCGAGGGCGACGCCCATCTTCTCCTGGTCGCTCTTGGTCTTCGGCTCGATGGCCACCGAGATCACCGGCTCCGGGAACTCCATGCGCTCCAGGGTGATCTGGTTGTTCTGGTCGCACAGGGTGTCACCGGTGGTGACGTCCTTCAGCCCCACTGCGGCGGCGATGTCTCCGGCCCGCACTTCCTTGATCTCTTCGCGACTGTTGGAGTGCATCTGCAGCAGGCGACCGATCCGCTCGCGCTTGCCCTTCACCGGGTTATAGACACTGTCGCCGCTGCTGACCGTGCCGGAGTAGGCGCGGAAGAAGGTCAACGTGCCGACGTACGGGTCCGTGGCGATTTTGAAGGCCAGCGCGGAGAAGGGCTCGTCGTCACTGGCGGTACGCACGCCTTCGCTGCCGTCGTCGAGCTCGCCCTTGATGGCCTCGACGTCGTCGGGGGCGGGCATGTACTCGATCACCGCGTCCAGCAGGGTCTGCACACCCTTGTTCTTGAAGGCGGTACCACAGAGCGCCGGAACGACCTCATTGGCCAGGGTCTGAGTACGAAGACCCGCGCGGATATCCTCTTCGCTGAGGTCGCCGGCGTCGAGGTAGTGCTCCATCAGCTCCTCGGAGGCCTCGGCGGCCGTCTCGATGAGCTGTTCGCGCCACTTCTGCGCCTCCGCCTGCATGTCCTCGGGGATCTCGCTCTGCTCGTAGGTCATCCCCATGTCGTCGGCATTCCAGCGGATCGCCTTCATTCGGATGAGGTCGACCACGCCCTCGAAGCTGTCTTCCGCGCCGATGGGCAGCTGCAGCGGGACCGCCTTGGCACCCAGCCGGTCGCGGATCTGATCCACGACGCGCATGAAATCGGCGCCCTGACGGTCCATCTTGTTGACGAAGACCATGCGCGGGACGTTGTACTTGTCGCCCTGACGCCACACGGTCTCGGACTGCGGCTCCACGCCACCGACCGCGCAGAAGACCGCCACGGCACCGTCCAGCACGCGCAGGGAGCGCTCGACCTCGATGGTGAAGTCCACGTGTCCCGGGGTGTCGATGATGTTGATGCGGGTCTCCGGGTACTGCTGGTCCATCCCCCGCCAGAAGCAGGTGGTGGCCGCCGACGTGATCGTGATCCCCCGCTCCTGCTCCTGGGACATCCAGTCCATGACGGCCCCGCCGTCATGGGTCTCACCGATCTTGTGGGAGACGCCGCTGTAGAACAGGATGCGCTCGGTCGTCGTCGTCTTGCCGGCATCGATGTGCGCCATGATGCCGATGTTCCGATAGCGCTTGATTGGGGTCTTGCGTGCCACGTCGTTACCTCGGAGATTCCAGTGGGCTGATTACCAGCGGTAGTGGGAAAAGGCCTTGTTGGCCTCAGCCATGCGATGGACGTCCTCGCGCTTCTTCACGGCGGTGCCGCGCTGCTCGTAGGCGTCCATGATCTCGCCGGCCAGTCGCTGCCCCATGCTCTTCTCGCCGCGCTTGCGCGAGCACTCCACCAGCCAGCGCATGGCGAGGGCGGTACGGCGCTCGGCGCGCACTTCCACCGGCACCTGGTAGGTCGCCCCACCCACCCGGCGGGACTTGACCTCCACGGCCGGGCGGATGTTTTCCAGCGCCTGTTCGAAGACGGCCAACGGCTCACCCTTGGCACGCTCCTGAACGATATCCAGGGCCCCGTACACGATCTGCTCGGCGGTGGACTTCTTGCCGTCCCGCATGATCGTGTTCATGAATTTGGCCAGCGTGACATCCCCGAACTTCGGATCCGGGAGGATTTCACGCTTTGCCGCGACTCGTCTTCTAGCCATTGTCTACCCTTCCGTCGAAACGGACTCCAGAGTTCAGTTTCAGGACTTCGGCCGCTTGGCGCCGTACTTCGAGCGCCCCTGACGACGCTCCTTCACACCGGCGGTATCCAGGGATCCGCGCACGGTGTGATAGCGGACACCGGGCAGGTCCTTGACTCGACCGCCCCGGATCAGGACCACGGAGTGCTCCTGAAGGTTGTGCCCTTCGCCGCCGATATAGGATGCGACTTCGTAACCGTTGGTCAGACGAACACGCGCGACCTGTCGGAGCGCCGAGTTCGGCTTCTTGGGCGTCGTGGTGTAGACGCGAGTGCACACGCCACGCCGCTGCGGACATGCTTCAAGAGCGGGAACATTGCTCTTGGCCATCTTGCGCTTGCGCGGCTTGCGCACGAGCTGATTGGTGGTCGCCATTTTTACAACTCCAACCCGAAAACAGACTGCAGGCCGGGGGTCCGGCCTGCGAAAGACGGAAAATTATGCGGTGCTTGCCTCGTTCTGTCAAGCACCGCGCGGAATCAAGCGGGGATCACTCCTCGCCATCGCCGGAATCGGCCATGGAGGCTTCGCCCTCGTCGGTGTCGGGCAGGACGTCCTCAATCACCGATTCCTCCACGGGCTCCTCACCGGTCTCGGCCGTTCCGACCTCGGCGGCCTCCGCCGCCTCTGCCCCCAGGGCCGTGGCAAAGGGGTCCTCCATGGCCCGCCGACGCCGACGTTCGTCGTGATACGCCAGCCCGGTCCCGGCCGGGATGAGGCGGCCAACGATGACGTTCTCCTTCAGACCCCGCAGGGCATCGATCTTGCCACCGACGGCCGCCTCGGTGAGGACACGGGTGGTCTCCTGGAAGGAGGCCGCCGAGATGAACGACTCGGTCGCCAGCGAGGCCTTGGTGATGCCCAGCAGCATCGGGCTGAAGCGCGCCGGCCGCAGACCCTTCGGCTCCACCACCTCGTTCTCCTCCAGCAGACGCGGGAACTCGATCTGGTCCCCGCGCAGGAGCTTGGTGTCCCCGGCGTCGGTGATCTCGACCTTGCGCAGCATCTGGCGAACGATGACCTCGATGTGCTTGTCGTTGATCTTGACGCCCTGCAGGCGATAGACGTCCTGCACCTCGTTGACGATATAGCGGGCCAGCTCCTCGACCCCGAGCAGGCGCAGGATGTCGTGCGGGTCCGGCGGACCGTCGACGATCACCTCGCCCTTCTCGACATGCTCCCCTTCGAACACCGAGATATGGCGCCACTTCGGGATGAGCATCTCGAAGGGCTCCATGTCGGCACCACTCTCCGCCTCGGTATGCGGGGGGGTGATGACCAGCCGCTTCTTGCCCTTGGTCTCCTTGCCGAAGGAGACGACCCCGGAGATCTCCGCGAGGATCGCCGCTTCCTTCGGCCGGCGGGCCTCGAAAAGGTCGGCCACACGCGGCAGACCACCGGTGATGTCGCGGGTCTTGGTGGACTCCTGCGGGATGCGCGCGATGACGTCACCGATCTCCACCGGCGAGCCGTCCTCCTTCTGGATGATCGCACCCGGCGGCAGGAAGTAGTGCGCCGGGGTGTCGGTCCCCGGGATACAGATGTCTTCCCCTTCCTCCGACAGCAGCTTGACCATCGGCCGCATGTCGCGGGTGGCGCCGTGCTGCTTCGGGTCCATCACTACCAGGCTGGAGAGCCCGGTCATCTCGTCGGTTTCGCGGTCGACGCTGACGCCCTCGACGAAGTCGACGAACTTCAGCTTGCCCGCCACCTCGGTGACGATGGGGTGGGTGTGCGGATCCCAGTTCGCGACCTGCTGGCCACCCTCGACGGGGTCCCCGTCGTTGGCGTTGATGGTCGCCCCGTAGGGCACCTTGTAGCGTTCTCGCTCGGAGCCGGACTCGTCGTAGACCAGGATCTCGCCGGAGCGGGAGACGGCCACGTTGTTGCCCGAGCTGGCGTGGCGCACGGTCTTGATGTTGTAGAGGCGGATGGTGCCCGAGGTCTTCACCTCGATCTCCGATGCCGCCGCTGCCCGCGAGGCCGCCCCCCCGATGTGGAAGGTCCGCATGGTCAGCTGCGTGCCCGGCTCGCCGATGGACTGGGCCGCGATGACCCCCACCGATTCGCCGACGTTCACCAGGTGGCCGCGGCCGAGGTCGCGCCCGTAGCACTTGGAGCAGACGCCGTAGCGTGTGTCGCAGGTGATGGACGACCGGACCAGCACATGGTCGATGCTCATGTGGTCCAACCGGTCGACCCAGTACTCATCCAGCAGGGTACCGGCCTCGATGGCGACCTCGTCGGTGCCGGGCCGATAGACATCCTCGGCCAGCACCCGTCCGAGCACACGCTCCCGCAGCGGCTCGACGACGTCGCCGCCCTCGATGAGGGGCTGCATCGACATCCCCCGGGAGGTCCCGCAATCCTCCTCGGTGACCACCAGGTCCTGGGAGACGTCCACCAGTCGGCGGGTGAGGTAGCCGGAGTTCGCGGTCTTCAGCGCCGTGTCCGCCAGACCCTTCCGGGCCCCGTGGGTGGAGATGAAGTACTGCAGGACGTTCAGGCCCTCGCGGAAGTTCGCCGTGATCGGGGTCTCGATGATGGAGCCGTCGGGCTTGGCCATCAGGCCGCGCATCCCGGCCAGCTGCCGGATCTGGGCCGCCGAGCCACGAGCGCCGGAATCGGCCATGATGAACACCGAGTTCATCGACTTCTCCTCGACCTCGTTGCCCTCGGCATCCGTCAGCTTGTCGGTACCGAGGCGGCTCATCATGGCGTTCGACACCTGGTCATTGGTGTGCGACCAGATATCCACCACCTTGTTGTAGCGCTCGCCGTTGGTCACCAGGCCCGAGGTGTACTGCTCCTCGATCTCCTTGACCTCCTCCTCGGCGCGACCCAGGATTTCGCTCTTCTCTTCCGGGATCTCCATGTCCTCGACGCCGAACGACACACCGGCGCGGGTCGAGTAGTAGAAGCCCAGGTACATCAGCTTGTCGGCGAAGACCACACTCTCCTTCAGCCCGAGACGCCGATAGGAGGCGTTGAGGACCTCGGAGACGCCCTTCTTCTTCATGTCCTGATCGACCATGTCGAAGGGCAGACCCTCCGGCACGATATCGTAGAGCAGGGCGCGGCCGGCCGTGGTTTCGCGCAGGGCTGTGGACTCGGTCCACTGCCCCTCTTCGTCGACCACCTTCTCGTGGATGCGCACCTTGATCCAGGCGTGCAGACCGACGCTGCCGCTGTCGTAGGCGCGCCGCAGTTCGGCCAGATCCGAGAAGACACGCCCCTCGCCGGGCTCATTCACGCGCGACCGGGTCATGTAGTAGATCCCGAGGACCACGTCCTGGGACGGCACGATGATCGGGTCACCGGAGGCCGGCGAGAGCACGTTGTTGGACGACATCATCAGCGTCCGGGCTTCCAGCTGCGCCTCCAGGGAGAGGGGCACGTGGACCGCCATCTGGTCACCGTCGAAGTCGGCGTTGAAGGCGGCACAGACCAGCGGATGGAGCTGGATCGCCTTGCCCTCGATGAGTACCGGTTCGAATGCCTGGATGCCGAGTCGGTGCAGGGTCGGCGCGCGGTTGAGCATCACCGGGTGCTCGCGGATCACCTCGTCGAGGATGTCCCAGACCTCCGGCAGCTCGCGCTCGACCATCTTCTTGGCCGCCTTGATGGTGGTGGCCAGGCCGCGACGCTGCAGCTTGGAGAAGATGAACGGCTTGAACAGCTCCAGCGCCATGCGCTTGGGCAGGCCGCACTGGTGCAGCCGCAGGGTCGGACCCACAACGATCACGGAACGACCGGAGTAGTCGACGCGCTTGCCGAGCAGGTTCTGGCGGAAGCGGCCCTGCTTGCCCTTGATCATGTCGGCCAGCGACTTCAGCGGGCGCTTGTTGGTACCGGTGATGGCACGGCCGCGACGGCCGTTGTCCAGCAGGGCGTCCACGGACTCCTGCAGCATGCGCTTTTCGTTGCGCACGATGATGTCCGGGGCGTTCAGTTCCAGCAGCCGCTTGAGGCGGTTGTTGCGGTTGATCACCCGGCGGTACAGATCGTTCAGGTCGGAAGTGGCGAAGCGGCCACCATCCAGGGGCACCAGGGGGCGCAGATCCGGCGGCAGCACCGGCAGCACTTCCAGGATCATCCACTCCGGCTTGTTGCCCGACTCCAGGAACGACTCGATCAGCTTCAGGCGCTTGGCCAGACGCTTGATCTTGGTGTCGGAGTTGGTCTCGCGCACTTCCGTGCGCATGCGGGTGGCCTCGGCCTGCAGGTCGATGGAACGCAGCAGCTCGAACACGGCCTCGGCGCCCATGCGGGCGTCGAACTCATCGCCATGCTCCTCGATGGCCTCCAGGTACTGCTCATCGCTGAGCAGCTGATTGCGCTCCAGGGTGGTCATCCCCGGATCCACCACCACAAAGGCCTCGAAGTACAGCACCCGCTCGATATCGCGCAGGGTCATGTCCATGAGCAGACCGATGCGGGAGGGCAGGCTCTTGAGGAACCAGATATGCGCCACCGGGCTGGCCAGCTCGATGTGGCCCATGCGCTCACGGCGCACCTTGGTCTGGGTCACTTCCACGCCGCACTTCTCGCACACCACGCCGCGGTGCTTGAGGCGCTTGTACTTGCCGCACAGGCACTCGTAGTCCTTCACCGGGCCGAAGATCTTGGCGCAGAACAGCCCGTCGCGCTCCGGCTTGAAGGTGCGGTAGTTGATGGTCTCGGGCTTCTTCACCTCCCCGTAGGACCAAGACCGGATCATCTCCGGCGATGCCAGTCCGATTCGGATGGCATCGAAGTCCTCGAGTTGTGCGCCCGGTTGCTTGAACAGATTCAGCAAGTCTTTCATATCCGCTGCCTGTACAGATCAGTGGTGTCAGTGAGTCCCCGTCAGACGGGCGCTCAGTCCTGTTCCAGCTCGATGTTGATGCCCAGCGAGCGGATCTCCTTGACCAGCACATTGAAGGACTCGGGCATGCCGGCCTCCATGCGATGGTCGCCGTCCACGATGTTCTTGTACATCTTGGTACGGCCCGCCACGTCGTCGGACTTCACCGTCAGCATCTCCTGCAGGGTGTAGGCCGCCCCGTATGCCTCCAGGGCCCAGACCTCCATCTCGCCGAAGCGCTGACCGCCGAACTGCGCCTTGCCGCCCAGCGGCTGCTGGGTCACCAGGCTGTACGGACCGGTGGAACGGGCGTGCATCTTGTCGTCCACCAGGTGGTTGAGCTTCAGCGTGTACATGTAGCCGACGGTGACTTCGCGGTCGAATGCCTCGCCGGTGCGGCCGTCGTAGAGCGTGGTCTGGCCGTTCTCCGGCAGGTCGGCCAGGCGGAGCATCTGCTTGATCTCCTCCTCGGCCGCACCGTCGAAGACCGGCGTCGCCATGGGCACCCCACCGCGCAGGTTGTGCGCCAGCTCCAGGATCTCCTCGTCGGAGAAGCTGTCGAGGTCCTCGGTGCGGCCGCTCTGATTGTAGACCTTGTCCAGGAACTCCCGGATCTCGCCGACCTGGTGCTTGGCGTCCAGCATGCCGGCGATCTTGTGGCCGAGGCCACGCGCGGCCCACCCCAGGTGCGTCTCGAGCACCTGACCGACGTTCATGCGCGACGGCACGCCCAGCGGGTTGAGGACGATATCCATCGGCGTGCCGTCCTCGCTGAACGGCATGTCCTCCACCGGGACGATGGTCGAGATGACGCCCTTGTTACCGTGGCGCCCGGCCATCTTGTCGCCCGGCTGGATCCGCCGCTTCACGGCCAGGTGGACCTTGACCATCTTCAGCACGCCGGGCGCGAGGTCGTCGCCCTGGGTGACCTTGCCCTTCTTCTCGTCATAGCGCTCGTCGACGTCGGCGCGCTGCTGCTTGAGCTGCTCGGCGATGAGTTCGAGCTGGCCGTTGGCCTCGTCGTTCTTCAGCCGGATCTCGAACCACTGCTCGCGCGGCAGGTCATTGAGGTAGCCCTTGGTGATCTTGTCACCCGCCTTGAGACCGGCCGGACCGCCCGCGGCGACCTTGCCCACGAGCATCTTTTCCACACGCGCGTAGGTATCGTTCTCGAGGATGGCGTACTGGTCCATCAGGTCCTTCCAGAACGAATCCAGCTCCTCGTCCTCGATGGCACGGGCGCGGGAGTCCTTCTCCACCCCGTCGCGGGTGAAGATCTGGACGTCGATGACGGTGCCGTGGATGCCGGTGGGCACCCGCAGCGAGGTGTCCTTCACGTCCGACGCCTTCTCGCCGAAGATGGCGCGCAGCAGCTTTTCCTCCGGGGTCAGTTGGGTCTCGCTCTTGGGCGTGACCTTGCCCACCAGGATGTCGCCCGGCTTGACCTCGGCGCCGATGTGCACGATGCCGGTCTCGTCGAGGCGGTTGAGCGCCGACTCCCCGACGTTGGGGATGTCGGCGGTGATCTCCTCGGAACCGAGCTTGGTGTCGCGGGCGACGCAGTTGAGCTCCTCGATGTGGATGGTGGTGTAGCGGTCCTCTTCCACCACCCGCTCCGAGATCAGAATCGAGTCCTCGAAGTTGTAGCCGTTCCACGGCATGAAGGCGACCAGCAGGTTCTGGCCCAGCGCCAGCTCGCCCATGTCGGTGCTCGGGCCGTCGGCCAGCACGTCACCGCGCGCCACCGTCTCTCCCGGCTTCACCAGCGGCCGCTGGTTGATGCAGGTGTTCTGGTTGGAGCGGGTGTACTTGGTCAGGTTGTAGATGTCGACACCGGGCTCGCCGGGGGCGGCCTCGTCGTCGTTGACCCGCACCACCACGCGGCCGGCGTCCACCGAGTTGATGACGCCCCCGCGCCGGGCGACGACGGTCACACCGGAGTCGACGGCCACCGCGCGCTCCATGCCGGTGCCCACCAGCGGCTTGTCGGCGCGCAGGGTCGGCACCGCCTGGCGCTGCATGTTGGAACCCATCAGCGCACGGTTGGCGTCGTCATGCTCCAGGAAGGGCAGCAACGAGGCGGCCACGGAGACGATCTGCTTCGGCGACACGTCCATGTACTCCACCCGGTCCGGCGTGGCCGTGGTGAACTCGTTGCTGTGCCGGCAGGTCACCAGGTCCTCGGTGATACGCCCCTCGTCGTCGAGCTGGGTGTTCGCCTGGGCGATGACGTACTCGGCCTCGTCGATGGCAGAGAGGAAGTCGACCTGGTCGACCACCTTCCCGTTCTCCACCCGGCGATACGGGGTCTCCAGGAAGCCGTACTTGTTCGGGCGGGCGAACACCGCCAGAGAGTTGATCAGGCCGATGTTGGGGCCTTCCGGCGTTTCGATGGGGCAGACGCGGCCGTAGTGGGTGGCGTGGACGTCGCGCACCTCGAAGCCGGCCCGCTCACGCGTCAGACCGCCCGGACCCAGCGCGGAGATCCGCCGCTTGTGAGTCACCTCGGAGAGCGGGTTGTTCTGGTCCATGAACTGGGACAGCTGGCTCGAGCCGAAGAACTCCTTGATCGCCGCCGACACCGGCTTGGCGTTGATGAGCTCCTGCGGCATCAGGTCCTCGGACTCCGCCAGGGAGAGGCGCTCCTTGACCGCACGCTCGACCCGGACCAGGCCGACCCGGAACTGGTTCTCGGCCATCTCGCCCACCGAGCGGATGCGCCGGTTGCCCAGGTGATCGATGTCGTCGACGTTGCCGTTGCCGTTGCGGATGTCGATGAGGGTCCGGAGCACGGCCAGGATGTCGTCGGAATCCAGCGTCCCCGGCCCTTCGATGTCCTTCCGCCCGACTCGACGGTTGAACTTCATCCGGCCGACCGCCGAGAGGTCGTAACGGTCCTCGGAGAAGAACAGGTTCTCGAACAGGCTCTCGGCGGCCTCCTTGGTCGGCGGTTCGCCGGGG
>CAZGJO010000062.1:0-10504 GCA_964525685.1 uncultured Ectothiorhodospiraceae bacterium
AACCTGCACAAGACCTTCTCCACCCCCCACGGCGGGGGCGGTCCCGGGGCCGGGCCGGTGGGGGTCTCCGAGCGGCTGGTGCCCTACCTGCCGGTGCCCATGGTGGCCGAGGAGGGCGGCAGCTACCGCTGGGTGGAAGAGGCCGATTATCCCGAGACCATCGGCCCGCTGTCGGCCCATGGCGGCAACGTCGGGGTGCTGCTGCGCGCCTATATCTACGCCCGGATGCTCGGCAGCGAGGGGATGGAGCGGGTCGGCGAGTTCGCCACCCTCAATGCCAACTATCTGATGGTGAAGCTGCGCGAGGCCGGCTTCGAGATCGCCTACCGCGACCGCCGCGCGACCCACGAGTTCATCCTGACCCTGCGCAAGGAGGCCAAGGAGTACGGGGTCAACGCCATGGACTTCGCCAAGCGGCTGCTGGACTACGGGCATCACGCGCCGACCACCTACTTCCCGCTGCTGGTGGCCGAGTGCCTGCTGGTGGAGCCGACCGAGACGGAGGACAAGGCGACGCTGGATTCCTTCGTCGAGGCGATGGTGACCATTCGGGAGGAGGCGAAGAATCAGCCGGAGCTGGTGAAGTCGGCGCCGCATACGTTGCCGAATCGGCGGCTGGATGATGTGCGGGCGGCCAAGGAGCTGGACCTGCGGTGGGATCCGGCTGCGGAGTGAGTACGCCGGTCCTCGCCGGTCCCGGGGCGTGCCCGCCCCGGGGGCCGCCGTGAATACGGCCGTGTAGGCTCGACGGCCGCATCCATGTGGCCGACGCCCCCGGGTCGGGCACACCCCGGGACCGACGAGGACCTTGCCTCGGAGACCGGCTTCACTTCGGTCCGCTCCAACGAGAATTTTACTTTCGAATCACAAACCAAGAGGTGAAAATATGTCTGCTCTGCTCTGTGGCTCCTATGCCTATGACACCATCATGGTCTTCCCCGACCAGTTCAAGAACCACATCCTGCCGGATCAGGTGCACATCCTGAACGTCTCCTTCCTGGTGCCGCAGATGCGCCGGGAGTTCGGTGGCTGTGCCGGCAACATCGCCTACAACCTGAAGCTGCTGGGCGGCAGCCCGCTGCCCATGGCCACGGTCGGCGGCGACTTCGGTCCGTACGCCGACTGGATGGACAAGCACGGCATCACCCGTCAGCACGTCAAGGTCATCGATGACACCTACACCGGTCAGGCGTTCATCACCACCGACCTGGACGACAACCAGATCACCGCCTTCCATCCGGGCGCCATGGGTGAGTCCCACCAGCAGAAGGTGAGCGACGCCAGCGGCGTGAAGATCGGCATTGTCTCCCCCGACGGGCGTGACGGCATGATCCAGCACGCCGAGCAGTTCGCCGAGGCCGGGATCCCGTTCATCTTCGATCCGGGCCAGGGCATGCCGATGTTCGACGGCGACGATCTCAACCGCTTCGTCGACCAGGCGACCTACGCCACGCTGAACGACTACGAGGCGAAGCTGCTGTGCGACCGCACCGGCAAGACGCTGGAGCAGATCGCCGGGGAGCTGGAGGCGCTGGTGGTCACGCGCGGCGGCGAGGGCTCGCACATCTACACCAACGGCCAGCGTATCGAGATCCCGCCGGCGAAGATCTCCGAGGCGAAGGACCCGACCGGTTGCGGCGACGCCTACCGTGCCGGCATCCTCTACGGCCTCGAGAACGGCCTCGACTGGGAGACCACCGGGCGGATCGCCGCGCTGTGCGGTGCCATCAAGGTGGAGCACTCCGGTACCCAGAACCACCACTTCACCCTGGATGAGTTCAAGGCCCGCTACCAGGAGAACTTCGGCTCCAGCTTCTGAGCCGGATCCCGAAACGTAAAAAAGGGGACTGTCCCGACCGGGACCGTCCCCTTTTTTGCGCCTTCCGGCTGGCTGAGGTCCCCTTCAGCCCACCCAGCCGATGGCCACCGCCAGGCTCCACAGCCCGACCAGGGCAAACAGGGCCGAAGCGACGTAGCGCAGGATGTGCATCGGGATCCGGTCGGCGAAGCGGCGTCCGAGCCACAGCGCCGGACCGGTCAACAGCAGGATCCCCAGGGTCGCGCCCAGTGACACCACGAGCCAGTCCCCGCTGACACCGGCCAGTGCCAGCACGGCGAGCTGGGTCTTGTCGGCCATCTCGAACAGGAAGAAGGTGACCGCAGCGGTGAAGAAGAGCGTGCGGGCGCATTCGGCGTCGACATCCTGATCGTCGTCCTCCGGGAAGAGCACCCAGATCGCCATGATCAGAAAGGCGATGCCGAGCACCCAGTTGTGCCAGTCGGCGTCGAGGAAGTCGAACAGCCAGACGCCCACCACGGCGGAGAGCGCCTGGTTGACGAACAACCCCGCGGTCATGCCCCAGAAGATGGGCCACAGGCGACGACAGCGGATGCCGAACAGCGCCGCCAGGAACATGCTGCGATCACCGATCTCGGCCAGAGCGACCGTGGTTACGGTGATCAGGAAGAGTTCCATGGTCTGCGGCTCAGAAGCTGATGCTGTAGCCGGCCACGAACAGGTCCTGGCTGCCGCTCTCGTCGGTGGAGGCGTAGGTCAGGCTGATTTCGCCGTCCCCCGCCGTGCGGGCCACCCCGAGGGACCAGAAGGTCACGTCGTCGGCATCGCTGTCGTCGGGCATGGCGTGGCCGATGCCCAGGTCGATCCGGTTGTGCCGGTCGAGGTTGTGGACGTAATCCAGCGCCACAGTCGTGTCGCCTTCGGCATCGCTGTCGTCGGCGTTGACCATGTAGGCGACCTCGGCGGTCAGCGGCCCGCGTTCGACCGCCACGTGCAGCTCGCCCTCGTCGGCGTCGTCCAGCTCGCTGTAGTGGCTGTAGGTATAGCCGAGGTCCAGCGCGTGGGCCCCCAGGTAGACGACCTGGCCGAGGTAGAGGTCCAGCTCCTGTCCCTCGTCGTCCGCCAGTGTGGACATGGCGGTGCCGAGGTAGAGCCCGGAGGCGTGGCCGTACTCGACCCCGCCCTGGACCACCGCGTTGTTGTCGGAATCGGATGCGCCGTCGTTGATATAGTCACTGAAGACACCGACGTAGAATTCGGTCTCGGCGTGAGCGGCGCCGCCCCCGGCGGCCAGGGCGGTGCCCATCGCCAGCGCGACGGGGGTCGGAACAATGTTGCGAATCATGGTGTTATCTCCGGTTTGATGAGCGCAGCTTGAAATGGGGACTGTCCCCTTTTTCGCAAACGGGGACAGTCCCCTTTCCATGGAACAGGCCGTTAAAAATAGTCCTCTGTTTCAAGTCACGCCCAGGAGCCAGTTGGCCAGCAGGAAGTAGACCGCCAGGCCGCTGAAATCCTTGATGGTGGTGATGAACGGGTCGGCCCCCGGCGCGTGGTCGACGCCGAGCTTCAGCATCACCCACGGCAGCAGGAAGCCGAGCAGCGCGGCGGTGACCACAGCGAAGCCCCGACCACGACGCCGAGCATCGGGATGTCGTTGGGGATCCCCTGCCACAGCCACGCGATGGTACCAGCCACGACGCCGAGAATGGCACCCATGGTGAGACCGACGCGCAGTTCACGCCAGACGTGGTGGCGGAACGCGAAAAGGGAAAAGTCCTCTTTTTGCACGCCGGCTTGACGGGAGCCGGTGCCGGTTCGACACTCTCGTCGGTACGACCGGAGGCGATGATCCCATGACGGCACGAACCCTTTCTCTGGTGCTCGGCAGCGGCGGGGCCCGCGGGCTGGCGCAGATCGGCGTGATCCGCTGGCTGGAGGAGCACGCCGCCGATTACACCATCACGTCCATCGCCGGCTCTTCAATGGGGGCGGTGATCGGGGGTATCTATGCCGCCGGTGAGCTGGATGCCTACGAGGCGTGGGTCCGCGGATTGCGCCGCCAGGATGTCTGGCGGCTGCTCGACTTCTCCTTCAGCGGCGCCGGTCTCTTCCGTGGCGACCGGGTGATCGGCCAGCTGCGGGAGATGCTGGGCGACCGGGCCATCGAGGAACTGCCCATCACCTTCACCGCCGTGGCCACCGACATCGAGCGCAAGCGCGAGGTGTGGCTCAATTCCGGCTCGCTGTTCGACGCTATTCGCGCCTCCATCGCTATCCCGTCGGTGTTCACGCCGGTGGAGCACAACGGTCGACTGCTGGTGGACGGCGGTCTGCTGAACCCGGTGCCCATGGGGCCGACCCTGGTGGACACCAGCGATCTCACCATCGCGGTGAGCCTCAGCGGACGGACGGCCAAGCCGGAACAGGCGAGCGAGCCCGGCGAGTCACCGGCGTGGCTCGCCAGCGGTCGCCGCCTGGCCGGCGACCTGGTGGAGGCCCTGCCCGATTCCGTGGGGACCTGGCTGGAGGGGTTGCACGAGCGGCTGGGCGGGCGGGGGCTCGAGCCGCGTCTCAGCCGGGCCCAGGAGGCGCGCGCCCTGAACTTCATCGACATCATCTCGCACTCCATCGAGGCCATGCAGGGGAGCATCGCCCGCCACCGCATGGCGGCCTACTCCCCCGACCATCTGCTCGAGGTACCCGTGGACGCCTGTGGTATGCTGGACTTCCATCGCGCCGACGAGATGATCGAACTGGGTTACCGCCTGGCGGCGGAGACCTTCCCGGCGCGCTCGGGTTGACGCACCCCGGTGCCCCGACGATACTGACGAAGCCCCCGGCGAACGGCGAACCTCGAAAGGAACCCCCTTGGATAAGGCGACACTCTTCGGCCTCCTGATCGGGCTCGGAACCATCATCGGCGCCATGGTACTCGGCGGCGAGGGCGCCGAGTTCCTCTACGTCCCCGCCATCATGATCGTCTTCGGTGGTACGCTGGCCGGAACACTCATCAAGTTCTCCTTCCACCAGGTGCTGAACTCGGTGAAGCTGGCGGTGATGACCTTTCGCCGGCCGAAGGACGAGGTGCGCGATCTCATCGACCTCTCCGTGGAGCTCTCCAAGCTCGCCCGGACCCAGAGCATCCTGGCGCTGGAGGACGCGGAGATCCCCAACGCGTTCTACCGCAAGGCGGTCCAGCTCACCGTCGACGGGGTCGAGCCGGATGTCATCAAGCAGGTGCTGGAGGACGAGAAGGAGCTCTCCATCCAGCGCCACGAGGTGGGGCAGAAGGTGTTCCGAAGCATCGGCGAGCAGGCCCCGGCCTTCGGCATGATCGGGACGCTGGTGGGCCTGGTGCAGATGCTCGGCAATCTGGAGGATCCGGAATCGGTTGGGCCCGGCATGGCCGTGGCCCTGCTGACCACCCTCTACGGCGCCATCTTCGCCCAGCTGATTGCGCTGCCCATCGCCGACAACCTGGAGATGCGCGCCGAGTCGGAGGCGGTGAACAAGGCCCTGATCATCGACGCCATCGCCTGCATCCATCAGGGCTACAATCCGCGCATGGTCGAGGAGGTCCTCTCCACCTATCTGCCCAGTAATCGGCGGGCCGCCGAGCCCGAGCCGGAACGTCGCGACCAGGGCGCCGCCGCCGAGGGCGCCGCGAAGGGGCCATGAAAGCACCACGCCGGAAGAAGGGAGGTGGCGGCGCTCCGCGCTGGATGACCACCTTCGCCGATCTGATGGCGGTCCTGGTGGTCTTCTTCGTGATGCTCTACTCCTTCTCGACCATCGATGCCGAGAAGTACGCGCGGCTGGCGGAATCACTGCGCAGCGTCCTCAGCACCACGCCGCCCATCGACGACCGCACTGCCGATCCGCTGGATCCGGCGATCCTCGATCTCGAGGGGCGCTCACCGGAGCCGGAGATCCATGATGAGCCCGAGGAGCTGCCGGAAGAGCGCGAAGAGGAGGCCCCGGAAGAGGACCCCCGTTACACCGAGCATGACGAGATCGTGGAGGCGTTGACGGGGGCCCTGGAGGACGAGATCCGGGATGGCCTGCTGGACATGGCCGAGGGCGAGGCCGGGGTGCTGCTGCGTTTCCGCGAGCAGGCGGCCTTCGAGATCGGCAGTCGGGACATCAACCCCGACTTCCTGAGCACCATGGCCAAGGTGGCCGAGGTGCTGGCCGACAGCCCGGGCCGCATCCGCGTCTCCGGTCACACCGACGATGTGCCCATCGAGACCGCGATCCACCGCTCCAACTGGGACCTGTCGGCGGGCCGTGCTGTCACCGTGGTCCACGTCTTCGAGGAATTCGGTGTCAGCTCGGATCGCCTCATCGCCCAGGGACACGCCCACACCCAGCCCCTGGTGCCGAACATCTCCCCGGAGAACCGCCAGCGCAACCGCCGGGTGGACGTGATGCTGACCACCCAGTAGGAAAAGGGGACAGTCCCCTTTTCAGTCCACCGCCTTCCACTCGTTGCCGGCGTCGATGTCGTGGCACGGGGCGTCATCCTCGGCGTGGCTCGACTCCGGCTGCTTCAGGGTCACCAGCTCCTCGCCGCTGGTGGGATGGATGGAGAGGGTGGCGTCGAAGTCGGCCTTGGTCGCGCCCATCTGCACCGCCACGGCGAAGCCCTGGAGCATCTCGTCGGCGGCGTCACCGACGATGTGCAGCCCCACCACCTTCTCCTCCGGCCCGGCACAGACCAGCTTCATCGCCGTGGTCAACTTGTGGGCGGAGAGGGCGTAGCGCATCGGCGTGAACTCGGTGCGGTAGACGGTCACCCCGTCATCGCCGTACTGCTTGCGCGCCGCCGGCTCGGTGAGGCCGACGGTTCCCACCGGCGGGTGGCTGAAGACCACGCTGGGGATCCACGTATAGTCCATGCGCGCCTCGGGCCGGTCGTTGAAGAGCCGTTCGGCGAGCTGGCGACCGGCGGCGATGGCCACCGGGGTCAGCGCCGCCTTGCCGTTGATGTCGCCGAGGGAATAGATCCCCGCAACGTTGGTCTGCTCCCACTCGTCCGACGGCACGACGCCGTTGGCCTGGCGCTCGACCCCGGCGGCCGCGAGGTTCAGGTCGTCGGTGTTCGGCGTCCGGCCCACGGCCCAGATGACGGTGTCGAAGGCCGCGAGCATGCGCTCGCCCTCGCCGACGACCGCCTTGCCCTCGGCACTGCGGGAGAGGGCGGTGACCGGGAAGTCGGTCTCCACGCGGATCCCCGCCTTCTCCAGCTCCTCCCCGACGACCCGGGTGACCATGGGATCGAAGCGATCCATGGCCGCCGAGCCGCGCACCACCAGGGTGACCTCGGAGCCCAGCGCACGCAGCACCCCGGCCAGTTCGACGCCGATGTAGCCGCCGCCGATGACCGCCACACGCTGCGGCTGCTCGGTGAGCTCGAAGAAGCCGTCCGAGGTGATCCCCAGTTCCGCGCCGGGCACATCCGGCACGGTGGGCCGACCGCCGGTGGCGATGACGATGTGGTCGGCGGTGTACCGGGCGCCGTCGACCTCGATGGTGCGGCTGTCGACGAAACGGCCGTGGCCGTCGATGCGGTGGAGGCCGAGATCCTCGACATAGCCGTCCCAGAAGCGGTTGATGTCGCGGATGGAGGCCTCGCGGTCGCGCACCAGCCCCGCCCAGTCGGTGGTCCCGCGCTCGGCGGGGATGCCGAAGCCCGGGGCGTCGTCCACGGCGTGGGCCAGATGGGCCGCGTACCACATCATCTTCTTGGGCACGCAGCCCTGATTGACGCAGGTCCCGCCCATGCGGGCCGGTTCGACGATGGCCACCCGGCGTCCGAACATGGCGGCCTTCTCCGCCACCGCAAGGCCGCCGCTGCCGCCACCGAGGACGATGAGGTCGAAGTGCGCACTGCTCATGGTGATTCTCCTTCAGCCGCGCTTGGCCATCCACGCCTCGAGCTCTTCGGAGCCGCCGACGCGTTCGCCGTTGATGAAGACCTGCGGCACCGTCGACTTGCCGGAGATCGCCCGGATGGTGCGCTCACCGAAATCGCGGTTGAGCACCAGCTCCTCGAACTCGATGTCGGCGTCGTGGAGCATGCCCTTGGCGCGGACGCAGAACTCGCAGCCCTCGCGGGAGAAGACGGTCACGTCCAGCGGCTTCGTGGCGTTGGGCGCAATGTAGCCGAGCATGGTGTCGGCGTCGGAGACCTCGAAGGGGTCGCCCGGCTTCTCCGGCTCGATGAACTGCTTCTCGATGATGCCGTCCTTCACCAGCATGGAGTAGCGCCAGGAACGCTCGCCGAAGCCGAGGTCGCTCTTGGAGACGAGCAGGCCCATGCCGCGGGCGAAATCGCCGTTGCCGTCCGGGATGAAGGTCAGGTTGTCGGCGTCCTGCTCCGCCTGCCACTCGTTCATGACGAAGGCGTCGTTCACCGACATGCAGATGATGTCGTCCACGCCGTGCTGCTTGAAGGTGCTGGCCAGCTGGTTGTAGCGCGGCACATGGGTCGAGGAGCAGGTCGGGGTGAAGGCGCCGGGGAGCGCGAACACGATCACCGTCTTGCCCTTGAAGATCTCGTCACTGCTGACGTCGACCCACTCGTGGTCGCGGCGGGTGCGGAAGGTGACCTGCGGGACCGGCTGCCCCTCGCGGTTCTGGAATGCCATGGTGTCAATCTCCTGTGATGGTTTGGGTGTCTGTGTCTACGGGACCTATTCTCGGGTCAGCGACAAGATATTTGAAATCGTTTGTTCTGATTATTCCGATAGGTTTGACCAATCAATCCGGCGTCAGCGCCGCCACGGTGTTCGGCAGGTTGGTGCGGATCACCCGCGCCAGGGTCGTCAACGCCGCCCGCCGCGGGAAGCTGGCGCGGAACAGCAGCGCCACCCGGCGCCGGGCGTCGGGGAGCTCCAGCTGCCGGGCGACGATGCCGTTGTCGGTGGTCCAGGCGCCACCCATGGCCAGCGCCGGCACCAGGGTGGAGCCGTAGCCGGCGCCGACCAGTTGGAGGATGGTCTCCAGACTGGCCGCGCGCAAGTCGGCCATCGCCCCGGCGGCACCGCGCTCCTTCATCCGGCACAGCGCCATCGCCTGCTCGGCCAGGCAGTGGCCCTCGGACAGCAGCAGCAGATCGGCGGCCTCCAGATCGGTGAGGGTGATGGTCTCCTGGTAGTAGAACGGGTGCTCCCGCGGGTGGGCGAGCCAGAACGGCTCGTCGAACAGCGGCCAGCTCTCGAACTCGGGGCCCGACTCGTCGGTGGCCACCAGCGCCGCGTCGATGCTGTGGTCGTGGAGCCGCTCCAGCAGCCGCGCGGTCATCTCCTCGAACAGCGCCAGCTCCATCTGCGGGTAGGCGTTGCGCAGCGGCCGCAGGATCAGCGGCATCAGATAGGGGCTCAGGGTCGGGATGGCGCCGAGGCGCAGCGGCCCGGCCAGCGGGTCGTGGTGGTCGCGGGCGATGGCCTCCAGCCCGGCGACCTGATCCAGCACCGCGTGGGCCTGCTGGACGATCCGCTCGCCCACCGGGGTCAGCGCCACCGAGCGGCTGGTGCGCTCGAAGATCGCCACCCCGAGCTGCTCCTCCAGCTTGCGGATCTGACCGCTCAGGGTCGGCTGGCTGACAAAGCACTGCTCCGCCGCACGACCGAAGTGGCGGGTCCGCGCCACGGCAACGATGTACTCCAGTTCACGCAGCGTCATGGTCGACTACTCGCCGGGGAAACGGACATCGAGGCCGAAGTACCGGGCGGCCTCGGCGAGCGCCTGATCGCGGGTGACCAGGACCGCGCCATGGCCTTCGGCACAGGCCAGGTGCAGGGCATCAAGGGTCCGCAGCGCCGTCTTGCGGGCAAACAGCCACTGCAGCGCCCGCTCGAACACCGAGGCCTCCAGAGCCAGAACGGTGAAACGCCCGGCCCGGATGTCCTCGTCGAAGGCGTTCTCGACGCGATGGGCCTGCGGCTCGGTCAGCTCGGCCATGCGCACCCAGCGCGCCAGCGCCGAGGCGACCTCCACCCGCACCAGGGGGCTGATCGCCACCGGTGCCGTCTGCCGGGTCAGCAGGGCGACCACGGCCTCACTTCCGGCCTCGGGGCGGTAGTAGGGGAGCAGGGCGCTGGTGTCGAGATAGAGCACTCAGTAGCGGGCCTCGTCGCGCAGGGCGCTCACCGTCTCCGCCGCCGATTCGGTCATCGGCGGCAGGTCGGCGCGCAGATCATCGCGGCGGGGGAACTGCACGGTGCTCGGCGCCGGCCCGGTGAGCCGCGCCACAGTGCGGCCACGGCGGACGATCACCACCTCCTCGCCGGCCGCCACGGCGTCGAGGAGGTGGGACAGCTGTTCGCGGGTGTTACGGACATTGAGGGTCTTCATCGGCAATCGCTTCCGTTACGTGTACAACCAAAGTGTACACCATCAGCGTGATGGCGCCAGCGGCCGCTCAGGCGCCCTTGATCTGATCGTCGCGCCAGGCGTCGAGGAAGCGCTGCTGCGACTCGGTCAGGGTGTCGAGGCCGATGCCCAGGGTCTCCAGCTTCAGCTCGGCCACCTCGCGGTCGACCTGATCGGGCACCGGGTGGACGCCGGCGCCGAGGGCATCGGCGCGCTCGACCAGATGGCAGGCGGCGACGATCTGCATGGCGAAGGTCTGATCCATCACCTCCGCCGGGTGGCCCATGGCGGTGGGCGTGGCCAGATTCACCAGCCGCCCCTCGCAGA
>CAZGJO010000063.1:0-10459 GCA_964525685.1 uncultured Ectothiorhodospiraceae bacterium
TGCAGTGCAGTTCGCCGCGCGCCAGCGCCGGCTTGAGCATGTTGCCGGCGTCCATGGCGCCGTCGGCCTTGCCGGCGCCGACGATGGTGTGGATCTCGTCGATGAACAGGATCACCCGGCCCTCCTGCTTGGCCAGATCGTTGAGCACCCCCTTGAGGCGCTCCTCGAAATCACCCCGGTACTTGGCGCCGGCCAGCAGGGCGCCGAGATCCAGCGACAGCAGCCGCTTGTCCTTCAGCCCCTCCGGCACCTCGCCGTTGACGATCCGCTGGGCCAGGCCCTCGACGATGGCGGTCTTGCCGACGCCGGGCTCACCGATGAGCACCGGGTTGTTCTTGGTCCGCCGCTGCAACACCTGCACCGCGCGGCGGATCTCGTCGTCACGGCCGATCACCGGGTCGAGCTTGCCCTGCTCGGCGCGCTCGGTGAGGTCGACGGTGTACTTCTCCAGCGCCTGACGGGTCTCCTCGGCGTTGGGATCGTTGACCGCCTGACCGCCGCGCATGGCGTCGATGGCCTCCTCCAGCTTCTTCGCCTCGGCCCCGGCGCCGCGCAGCAGTTCACCGAGCTTGCCCTTGTCCTCGTTGATGGCGGCGAGCACGAACAGCTCGCTGGCGATGTAGTTGTCGCTGCGCTTCTGGGCCAGCTTGTCGGTGACGTTGAGCAACCGGCTCAGGTCGTTGGAGAGATGGACATCCCCCCCGGAGCCTTCCACGGTGGCGATCTGCTCCAGCGCCTCCCCGAGATGGGAGCGCAGGCTGTTGGTGTTCACTCCGGCGTTCTGCAGGAGGTGGCGAACGCTGCCGCCCTCCTGGTCCATCATGGCCACCATCAGGTGGACCGGCTCGATGAACTGGTGGTCCCGGCCCACGGCGAGGCTCTGCGCCTCCTGGAGGGCCATCTGGAATTTCGTGGTCAGTTTGTCCATGCGCATCTTCGGCGTACTCCGCTTGTCTGGTCGTTGCGATTACCGATCAGATGGGGGCGCCGTCGCCGCTTTCAAGCACGCGGCGTCGTCTCGCCGGCGGCGGCGGTATCACCACCCTCGATGCAGTGGCGCACCGCCGCCAGACAGCCTTCGGTGTCCTGCGGCGGCCCCGGCTCCCCCGCACCGTCGCCGCTCGAGCGGGCGGCACACCGGATCGGCGGGCACGCATGGATCCGGGCCCGGGAGGGGACGGCCACGGCGGCCACGGTCATCCCGGCACCGCCGACGCCCTGGATGTGCAGGGCGTGGATGGGCGCTCCGCTGCCCGCCGCCAGCCAGGCGATCCCCGGCTTGATGGGCGGGCGCTGCTCACCGCGGCGCTCGGGCGCTGTAAGCAACCGCCCCTGGGGGAAGAGCGCCACCACCTCGCCCCGCTCCAGGGCGCGGCGCGCGGCGCGCAGGGCGCGATACGGGCTGCGGCTGCGCTCTACCGGGATGCAGCCCCCGGCCCGGAACAGCCAGCGCAGACCGGGGCGGTTGTACTGCTCCTCGGCGATGATGAAGTGCAGCGGCCGCGGACTGGCGGCGATCATCAGCAGCGGGTCGAGCCCGGAGAGGTGGTTGGCGACCACCAGCGCCGAACCCTCCTCCGGCAGGGGGACCGGCTCCCGCCGCAACCCATGGTAGTAGCGGCAGAAGAGGCGATTGAGGCCGTCGAGGATGTTCAGGAAGGGATTCCCCCAGTCGGCGCGGTGCGCGAGGTGGCCGACCAGTGCCAGCACACCGATCGGCAGCAGCGGGATGGTCCATCCCGGGATCACGGCCCCTCCCGATGGTGGTGATCCGTGGCCGGCGCATGGTCGGTCCCGTGCGCATGGTCCGGTTCACCGTGGCCGCCGTTCACACCCTCGGCGTGGCCGTGGGCATGGCCGTCCTCCATGACCGCGTGGCCCGCCTCGTGGGCCACGAAGATGACCAGGACCCCGGCCAGGATGGCGCCGAGCTGCTTCCAGGCGGTGTTCAGGCGCGGCTGCTCGTGGAGCCCCGGGATGAGGTCGGCCACGGCGATATAGAGGAAGCTGGCCGCCGCCACCGCCAGCACATAGGGCAGCACCTGCTCCATGCCGGCCAGGGTGAAGTAGGCCAGCACCGCCCCCACCGGGGCCGCGAGACCGGAGACCACGTTCCAGAGCAGGGCCGCGCCGCGCGAGAAGCCGCTGTCCAGCAGGACCGCGAAATCACCGACCTCCGAGGGAACCTCGTGGGCGGCCACCGCCAGGGCGGTGATGATCCCGAGTTCGATGCTGACCAGGAAGGAGGCCCCGATGAGCACGCCGTCCACCAGGTTGTGGACCCCGTCGCCGATGATGACCAGGTGGCCGGCGGCCTTCTTGTCGTGGCCGCGCGCCTCGGTATACGCCGGGTCGGTGGCCTCGATGTCGTCGTGGCCGTGACCATGGCCGTGGCTGTGACAGTGGCGCCAGATCACCAGCTTCTCCAGCAGGAAGAAGACCAGCAGACCGATGAGCACCGCCATGAAGATGTGGTGGGGGTCACCGGCGGCCGGATGCATCACCGCGTGGGGCAACTGGGCCAGCAGCGCCGCGCCCAGCAGCGCCCCCACGGCAAAGCTCACCAGGTGCGGCAGTGTACGCTGGCGCGCCGTCTCCGGCAGCACCAGAAAGAGCGCCGCAGCCAGGACGGAGAGGATCCCGCCCAGCATGGAGAAGAGGATGATCCAGAGCAGCAGTTCCATGAGGTTCCCGATACGTTGGTGGTGTCGGACGGCGAGCGACCGCCCGGAGACGTTATATTGTATCACTCCAGATCAGCGACGCCATCCGTCCCGTGACACCCCCGTCACGTCGATAGGAGAAGAACCGTTCCGCCTCCGTCACCGTACAGAAGCCCCCACCGTAGACCGCCGCCACCCCGGCGCGGCCCAGTTCGAGCCGCGCCAGCCGGGCGATGTCCGCGAAAAGGGGACTGTCCCCTTTTTGCGTGAAGGCGGTCGCCGCCTCCGGGTCGCGCGCCACGAAGGCCTCGCGCACCTCGGGGCCGACGGCGAAGGCGTCGGGGCCGATGGCGGGGCCGAGCCAGGCGAGGATGTCCCCCGGAGGGACCGCCATGGCCGCCACGGTCTCCGCCAGGACGCCGTCGGCCAGGCCCCGCCAGCCGGCATGGGCGGCGGCGACGGTGCCGCTTTCGGGGTGGCAGAGGAGCACCGGCAGGCAGTCGGCGGTGAGCACGGCGCAGACCGCCCCAGGCCCCCGGGCTACGGCGGCGTCCCCGGTCTGACCGGGGCCGTCCTCGGCGGCCACCACGGTGGTGCCGTGGACCTGCTCCAGCCACGCGGGCTCCGCCGGCAGGGCCAGCCGTGCCGCCAGGCGCGCCCGGTTCTCGGCCACTGCCCCGGGTTCGTCGCCGACATGGTCGCCCAGGTTGAGGGTGGCGAACGCCCCCTCGCTGACCCCGCCGACGCGGGTGGTCGCGGCGGCACGGATGCCCTCCGGGGCCGGCCAGTCCGGTTGCAGCAGCGGGATATCCGGGGCCGTTTCGGTCGCCCCCTTCTCAGGTGTCGTCATGGTCGGATTCCTCCGCCGCGGCGGCGGTTTCGTCCCCCGCCAGCGCGGCGAGCAGCGCGTGCATGTCGTCGGGCAGCGGCGCCCGCCAGGTCAGGGCGGCCCCGCTGCGCGGATGGTTCAGTCCCAACCGGGCGGCGTGGAGGGCCTGGCGCGGGAAGGCGGCCACGGCCTCGGCGGCCGCCTCCCGAACCCGCCCGGGCGCGGCCCGGCGCCCCCCGTAGACCGGATCGCCCACCAGCGGCAGGCGCCGATGGGCCATGTGGACCCGGATCTGATGGGTCCGCCCGGTCTCCAGGCGCACCCGCAAATGGCTGTGGGCCGCGAAGCGCTGCGCCACAGTGAAGTGGGTGACCGCCGGACGCCCTCCCCGGATCACCGCCATGCGTTTGCGATCCCGGGGATGGCGACCGATGGGTTCATCGATGGTCCCGCCGCCGGTGGGGACGCCCCAGACCACCGCCTCGTATTCGCGGTGGATGGTGCGCGCCTGCAGATCGGCCACCAGCTGGGTGTGCGCCAGCCGGCTGCGCGCCACCACCAGCAGGCCGGTGGTGTCCTTGTCCAGCCGATGGACCAGCCCCGCCCGGGGCAGCTCGGCCAGCTCCGGCGCGTGGTGGACCAGGGCATTGATCAGGGTGCCGTCGGGATTGCCGGCGGCGGGATGGACCACCAGTCCCGCCGGCTTGTTCACCACCAGCAGGTCGTCGTCCTCGTGGACGATGTCCAGCTCGATGGCCTGGGGTTCCCAGCTCTCGGCCCGCTCGTGCGGGACGCGCAGACTCACGTGCTCCCCCCCGACCACCTTGTGGCGCGGCGACAGGGTCTCGCCATCCACCCGCAGATGGCCCTCGCGCAGCCAGCGGGTGAGCACGTTGCGGGAATAGTCCGGCAGGGCGCGGGCCAGGGCCTGATCCAGACGCATCCCCGCCCATTCGGCGGTGAGGATCACCCGTTCGGCCCCGTCCCCCTCATCGCCGTGCGGTGTCTGTTCGGACGCCATTTATTCGTGTTCCACCTGCCGTTATACTGCGATCGATTCGGATGTCTTACCGGGGCCCGCCCCCCTATGCAGGATACCCCAGCACCATGGTGAACCGATACCTTCCGCGAAGCGTCCTCCTGACCCTGGCCGCGGCGCTGTTCCTGGCCGGTTGCGCCACGACCGACCGCGACCAGTGGGACGCCGAGCGCTACTACCAGGAGGCGCGCGCCGCGCTGGACGACGAGCGCTATCAGACCGCCATCCAGTACTACCAGGAGCTGGAGACCAACTTCCCCTACGGTGCCCACGCCGAACAGGGCCAGCTGGACCTGGCCTACGCCTACTACCGGCAGTCGGAGCCGGAGTCGGCCATCGCCACCGCCGAGCGCTTCATGCAGATGCACCCGCGCCATCCGCGCGTGGACTACGCCCACTACATCCGCGGACTGGCCGGCTCCCTGAAGAACCGCAACTTCCTCAACGACCTGTTCGGGCAGGATCCGGGCAAGCGAGATCCCTCGTCGCTGCGCGAGACCTTCGACTACTTCGCCGAGCTGGTGCGTGAACACCCGGAGAGCGAGTACGCCGAGGACGCCGCCCAGCGCATGATCCATCTGCGCAACAGCCTGGCCGCCTACGAAGTCCACGTGGCGCGCTTCTATCTGGAGCGCGATGCCCACCTGGCCGCCGCCAACCGCGCCGGTCGGGTACTCGAGGACTTCGATCAGACCCCGGCGGTGGCCGACGCCCTGGCCCTCATGGTCGAGGCGTACACGGCCCTGGGGCAGGACGATCTCGCCGCCAGCGCCGAAGAGCTGCTGGCCCACAACCATCCCGGCCACGCGGCCCGGCTGAAGGAGCAGTAAGATGTGGGATTTCTTCGAGACCGTTCGCCACCGCCACTCCATCCGCCGCTTTCAGGCGGACCGGCCGGTGGAGGCCGAAAAGCTCCACGCCATCCTGGAGATGGCGGCCACCGCCCCCTCCGCCGGCGACGTCCAGCCCTACCGCATCGAGGTGGTGGGGGGTGAGGCCCCGCGCCGTGCCCTGGCGGAGGCCGCCCCGGGCGAGGCGTTCATCGCCGAGGCACCGGTGAGCCTGGTCTTCGCCGCCGAGCCGGAACGCTCCGAGGCGAAATTCGGGAAGCGCGGCGCCAACCTCTACGCCGTACAGGACACCACCATCGCCGCAGCCTACGCCCAGCTGGCGGTGGTCGCGGCCGGGATGGGTTCCACCTGGGTGGGCCACTTCGACGAGGCGGCGGTGCGCCGTGCGCTGGGGCTGAGCGAGGCACTGCAGCCGCTGGCCATCCTCTGCGTCGGATACCCCGCGGAGTTCCCCGAGCCGTCGCCGCGGCGCCCGCTGGACGAGATCGTCGGCTACCACGACTAGGGGGAACCGCCCCGCCCGAACGGTGCTCACGCGGTGCGCGGGTGCCGGGCCGGGGGTAAGGGGGTAGTCGCCGCCGGCGGGACGCCGTGAATACATCCCTGTAGGCTCTCAGCGGCCATCCATGGCCGCTGAAGCCCCCGGGACGCAGGGGCACGCACCCCGGCCCGACGCACCCGCCGCCACAACGCTCAGAGGCGGTAGGCGGCGCCGGTCATGACCTTCGAGACCACGCCCATGACCGTCTTCACCGGCGCCGGCAGCTCGGCACCGCCGGCCGCCAGGGCGACGGTGGCGTGGTGGCCCTCATCGACCTTCATCTGCTCGAGCACGGCGCGGTCCTTGCCCGCCTCTTCCGGCAGCTGCTCCAGGTGGCTGTCCAGGTGGCGGATGACCTGATGCTCGGTCTCGGCGACGAAGCCGAGGCTCCACTTGTCGCCGGCGGCCCCGGCGGCGGCGCCGATGGCCAGCGAGCCGAGGTACCAGACCGGGTTGAGGTAGCTGACGTGGCTGCCCAGCGCCTTGAGGCGGTTCTCGCACCAGACCAGATGGTCGTTCTCCTCCTGGGCGGCGCGCTCCATCCGTTCACGCACCTCCGGCAGGCGGGCGGTGAGTGCCTGGCCCTCGTAGAGCCCCTGGGCGGAGACCTCGCCGGCGTGGTTGACCCGCATCAGGCCGGCGACGTGGCGGCGCTCGCTGTCGCTCAGCTCGGCCTCCGGTGCGGCCTCGGCGGGGTCGGGGCGTTCGGTGATCCGGGGCCGACCCACCAGGGTGCGCAGGCCCACATCCAGGTGCATGAACAGGCGGTCGGCGGGGGTATAACGGCGCTCGGCGGTCATGCGGTTCTCCCTCGGACAGGTCGGATCCAAGATTACCGGATGAAGCGGCGGATTGGCCAGCCGCCGTATCCCTCGATCAGGCGTGGCCAGCCCGTCCGCACGCTCGGGGCCAGGTCGGGCCACTTGCGCAGGGAGCGCCGCAGGCGCTCCAGGTTGTCGGCGCGGGGGCGGCGGCGGTGGATGCCGAGCCGTCCCCGGTCCCAGTCGATGAGCCAGACGCTGCCGCTGCGGTCCACCAGGATGTTGCGCACGTTCAGGTCGGCATGCCAGGCGCCGACGGCGTGGAAGCGGGCGATGGTGGCGCCGATCCGGCGCCACAGGGCGGCATCGGTGCGCCCCTGGCGGATCAGGTCGTCCAGCGGCACGGCATCCGGCAGGCGCACGGTGAGCAGATCGCCCCGCCACCAGGGGCCGTGGCGCCGGACCCGGGCGGCCACCGGCCGGGGCACGGCGAGGTGCTGTTCCCGCAGGGCCATGAGCAGGCGCCATTCGCGCACCGGGCGGCTGCGTTCCCAGCCGGTCCAGAGGTAACGGTCGGTGCTGAGGTGGGCCATGAGCCCGCCGCGCCAGTAGTGGCGCAGCACCATGGGTTGATCGGCGTATTCCAGGAACCAGGCGTGGCGGCGTCCCGGGCTGGTGCCGCGCAGCCAGCCGCGCCGCTCCAGTTCGGCGGGGTCGAACAGCGCTTCCGGCAGGGGATCGCCCCAGGCACCGTCGTGCAGCTCCAGGGTGTCGCCGTCGCGTTGCCGGATCTCCGGGGTGTTGTGGCTCTGCATGGTTCCAGTCTACCGGGCGGCACGAAGGCTGTCGCCGTCGGGGGTCACAGGTCGGCCAGCCGCCACGCCTCCCAGGCCGGGGCCTCGTAGGGATGGGCCGCCTTCAGGGCGGCCACGGCGTCGGCGATGGCGGCGTCTTCGCAGACCATCTCCACTCGCAGCTCGGCGACTCGCGCCAGCTCGCCGACGGCGCCGATATGCGGATCGGCCCCGGCCAGCGGACGGAACTGGCCGGTGCCCCGGCTCTCGAAGCTGCACTGGTCGTAGGCGCCGACACGGCCGGCGCCGGCGGCGAAGACCGCCGCCTTGACCGCCTCGGCGTCCGCCTCCGGGACGAAGAAGGCGAGCTTGTACATGGGTTCTCCCCCGCTGGCGGTGGTCGGTCTCTATTGTAACGCGCATCGTCCCCGTCACGAGAGGCAGACGGGGAACCGGCGCATGCGCATGATCGCCGACATTCCGGTAACCCCCCGAATGCTGGTACATTCACCCGATGTACAAGACCCGCTGGTTACAACATGTCCGCTGAACGGGCCCCGGCGCCGCTGTTCGACACGGCGCCGGAGTCGCTCTGTCTGGTGCGGCTCTCCGCCATCGGCGACTGCTGCCACATGACCGCGGCGGTGCGCGCCATCCAGCGCGCCTGGCCACGGACGCGGCTGACCTGGATCATCGGCGCCACCGAGGCCCGCCTGCTCGGGGATCTGCCGGGGGTGGAGTTCATCCCCTGGCGCAAGGGCGATGGGCTGGCCGGCTATCGCGCCCTGCGGCGGACGCTGCGGGGGCGCCGGTTCGACGCCATGATGCTGGCGCAAGTGGCCCTGCGCGCCGGCGGCCTGGCCACGGCGGTGCGCGCACCCCGGCGGCTCGGCTTCGACGGCGCGCGGGCCCGTGACGGCCACGGCCTGTTCGTCAATCGGCGCATCGCCGCGCACCCGCGTGCCCACGTCCTCGAAGGCTTCTTCGACTTCGTCCGCGCCCTGGGGGTCGAAGAGACGCGCCTGGAATGGGACATCCCGCTGCCCGAGACCGCCCGGCAGCGGGCAGCGGAACGGGTGCCCGACGAGCAGCCGACACTGGTCATCAGTCCGTGCAGCAGCCAGCGCTTCAACAACTTCCGCAACTGGTCCCCGGAGGCGTATGCGGCGGTGGTCCGCCACGCCCACGAGCAGCATGGGCTGCACACCGTGGTCACCGGCGGACCCAGCGACGAGGAGCGGCACTACGGCGAGGCCATCACGCGGCTGGCCGGGGTCCCGGTGACCAACCTCGTGGGGGAGACCGATCTGAAGGAGCTGCTGGCCGTGCTGGCGCGGGCGACGGTGGTGCTCTGCCCCGATTCCGGCCCGGCACACATGGCCACCGCGGTGGGCACCCCGGTCATCGGCCTCTACGCCACCAGCAACCCGGACCGCACCGGGCCCTACCTGAGTCGGCGCTGGGTGGTGAATCGCTACCCCGATGCCGTGCGCCGGGCCTGGGGGCTGGAGGTCGACGCGGTGGCCTGGGGGCGGCGCGTCCGGGATCCCGCAGCCATGGATCTCATCCAGGTCGCCGATGTCACCGGGCGGCTGGACGAACTGCTGGCCACGCCGGCGGCCGAGCGGCTGGCGCCCCCGCGGCTGCGAACCCCGACGGCGACGGACTGAACGGAGGCGTCCCCATGGCGACCGGACAGCGCATCCTCTATACCCTCCTGCTCCACCTCCTGTTGCCGCTGGTGGCCGTCTACCTGGTGCTGCGCTGCCTGCGCGAGCGCGGCTACTGCCGGGGCTGGCGGCAGCGTTTCGGCGGAGGACCCGGGCGCGCCGGGGACGGTCCCACCGGCCGACCGCTCTGGGTCCACGCCGCCTCGGTGGGCGAGGTGCGCGCCGCCGCCCCCCTGATCCGCGGTCTGCGTCAGCGCTACCCGGAGTGCGAGGTGCTGGTGACCACCACCACCCCCACCGGGGCGGCGCAGGTGGCGGCGGCCTTCGGCAGCGGCGTGCGCCACGCCTACCTGCCGCTGGACCTCCCGTGGGCCGTGGCCGCCTTCCTGCGACGCTGGCGGCCCCGGTTGGCGGTGGTCATGGAGATGGAGTTCTGGCCCAACCTGTTCCACGCCGTGCGGCGCCACCGGATCCCGCTGATGCTGGCGAATGCCCGCCTGTCGGCGAAGAGCGCCCGGCGGTATGCCCGGCTGCGACCGCTGGTGGCCGCGACCCTGGGGTGTCCCGACGTCATCGCCGCCCAGAACGACAACGACGCCCGGCGGCTGCGCGCCCTCGGCGCGCCCGGGGCGGTACTGACCGTCACCGGCAGCGTGAAGTTCGATCAGCCGGTACCGGAGACGGCCCTGGAGGATGGCGCCGCCCTGCGCGAGGCCCTGGGCGGTGCGGACCGGCCGGTCTGGATCGCGGCCAGCACCCGCGAGGGTGAGGAAGAGGCGGTGCTGGCGGCCCACGAGCAACTGCGCGAGAGCCATCCGACGGCGCTGCTGTTGCTGGTGCCGCGCCATCCGCAGCGCTTCGACGGGGTCGCAGCGCTCTGTCGCGAGCGCGGCCACGCCCTGGCCCGGCGCAGCGAAGAAGCGACGCCGGGGCCGGAGACGGCGGTCTACCTCGGCGACAGCATGGGCGAACTGGCCACCTTCTACGCCGCCGCCGATGTCGCCTTCGTCGGTGGCAGCCTGGTACCGTCGGGGGCGCAGAACATGCTGGAGCCGGCGGCGCTGGGACGGCCCGTCCTGCTGGGGCCGTCCGACTTCAACTTCGCCGCCATCGCGCGCACCCTCGAGGCGCAGGGCGCCCTGCGCCGGGTCTCCGACGCCGCCGGGCTGGCCCGGGCGGTGGCGAGCCTGCTGGACGACCCGGCCCGGCGCCAGCGCATGGCGAGCGAGGGCCACAACCTGATCCGCCGCAACCGGGGGGCCACCGAGCGCCTGCTGGAACGCATTGCGGACCTGACCAACGGCACGGAGG
>CAZGJO010000064.1:0-9906 GCA_964525685.1 uncultured Ectothiorhodospiraceae bacterium
AGATGACGAAGCGGTTGGTGGCCCAGATGGGGTCCTCGTCGCGCAGGTCGACCTCCACCAGGTTGCCGTGGAGGGTCGATGCGCGCTGGAGCTGTTCGCGGGCCTTCTCCTGCTGCTCGAAATAGAGATCGCCGCGCTCCTTCACATGCGGCAGGTTGATGATCTCGTCGATGGTGTGATCCCGACAGTAGTCGATGAGCTCCATCATCAACTGGTAGTTGGAGATGGTGAACTCCCGGAAACGCCCCAGTCCGGTGCGCGCATCCATGAGGAAGTTCAGCAGCACCCAGCCCTCGGGCTCGAGGATCTCCTCGCGGGTAAAGTCGGCGGAGTCGCCCTTGTCCACGGCCGCCATCATGTCGTCCCCGACCCGGGGGAAGGCGTCCTTGCCACCGTAGTAGTCGTAGACCACCCGCGCCGCCGACGGCGCCTCCGGGTCGATGATGTGATTCTCCCGCCGCTGTCCGCCGGCGCGCTCGATCTCGCTGGCGTGGTGGTCGAAGGCGAGATGGACCCCCTCGACGTAGGGCAGGTTGGTGGTGATGTCGCGCGAGGTGATCTCGACCTCGCCGTCCTGCATGTCCTTGGGGTGGACGAAGGTGATCTCGTCCACCAGGCCCTGCTCCTTCAGCAGCACGGCGCAGACCAGGCCGTCGAAATCGCTGCGGGTTACCAGTCGGAACGTGTCGCTCATCGGGGCTCTCCTGATTCGGGGTGGGATTCGGGTTCGGGATGCCCCCAGTCTACCGACTGGCCCGCTCGACTCAAGCCCGATGGCGTCCGTTCGCGGCCGATACTGACCATTTGTTGGTCACATCCGACGCCACCGAGCCCGGGGCACCCGGCCCTCGGCGACCGACTCAGGCCGCGCGGATCCCGTTGTGGCGCAACAGGGCGTCGATGGCCGGTTCCCGGCCGCGGAAGGCGACGAACGACTCCATGGCGTCACGGCTGCCCCCCACCTCCAGCACCTCGCGGCGGAAGGCGGTGCCGGTGGGGGTGTCGAAGATCCCCGCCTCCTCGAAGCGAGCAAAGGCATCGGCGGAGAGGACCTCGGCCCACTTGTAACTGTAGTAACCGGCGGCATAGCCACCGGCGAAGATATGACCGAAGTTGTGCGGGAAGCGGTGCCACTCGGGGGGCCGCACCACCGCCACCTCGTCGCGCACGGCCTCCAGGGTCGCCAGTACCCGGGCACCGGCGTCCGGGTCGTACGCCCGGTGGAGACGGAAATCGAACAGCGAGAACTCCAGCTGGCGGACCATCTGCATCCCGGCCTGGAAGTTGCGCGCCGCGGTCATGGCCCGGAAGAACGTATCCGGCAGCGGCTCCCCGGTCTCCACATGGCCGCTGATGAGATCCAGCGCCTCGCGCTGCCAGCACCAGTTCTCCAGGAACTGGCTGGGAAGCTCCACGGCATCCCAGGCGACCCCGTTGATCCCGGCGATGGGGGCGTGGTCCACCCGGGTGAGCATGTGGTGCAGGCCGTGGCCGAACTCGTGGAAGAGCGTCACCACCTCGTCGTGGGTGAAACAGGCCGGGCGGTCGCCCACCGGCGGGGTCAGGTTGCAGGTGAGGTAGGCCACCGGCACCTGAACGCTGCCGTCCTCCCGGCGGCGCCGGACCTGGCACTCGTCCATCCACGCACCGCCGCGCTTGTGGCGACGGGCATAGAGGTCGAAATAGAACCGCCCGCGCAGCTCGCCGTTCTCGTCATACAGGCCGTAGAAGCGCACATCGGGATGCCAGGTGGCCACCCCGGTCTCCTCCTGGATGCGGATCCCGTAGAGGCGCTCCACCACGGCGAACAGACCGCCGATGACCCGCTCTTCGGGGAAGTAGGGGCGCAGGTCCTCCTCGGAGAAGTTGAAGCGCGCCTGGCGCAGGCGCTCCGCCGCCCAGGGGATGTCCCACGGCGCCAGCTCGTCCAGCCCCAGCTCCTCGGCGGCGAAGGCGCGGATGTCCGCCAGCTCGTCCGCCGCCTTCGACTTCGCCTCCACGGCCAGGTCCTGCAGGAAGCCGATGACGCGGTCGGGACTCGGCGCCATCTTCGTCTCGAGTGAGTATTCGCTGTAATCGTTGAAGCCGAGCAGCTGCGCCAGCTCGTGGCGCAGGGCCAGGATCCGGTCCATGACCTCGCTGTTGTCCCACTGGCCGGCATGGGGGCCCTGGTCCGAGGCGCGCGTGCCCCACGCCTCGTAGAGGGTGGCGCGCAGGTCCCGATCATCGGCGTGGAGCATCACCGCCAGGTAGGCGGGGGCGTCCAGGGTAAAGGTCCAGCCGGACTGGCCGCGATCCTCGGCGGCCTGACGCGCCTGCGCCCGGGCCGATTCCGGCAGCCCGGCCAGTCGTGCCTCATCGGTGATGTTCAGCGACCAGGCCTGGGTGGCATCGAGGACGTTCTCCTCGAACCGGCTGGAGAGGGTGGCCAGTTCCCCGGCGATGTCCTTGTAACGCGCCTTGTCCGCCGCCGGCAGGTCGACACCGCCGAGGCGAAAGTCGCGCAGGGCGTTGTCGATGACCCGCTGCTGCGAGGGAGTCAGGCGCGCATACGCCTCGCCCTCGGCGATGGAACGGATCGCGGCCCAGAGGGCCTCGTTCTGCCCCAGTTCGGTGGCATATTCGGACAGCTTCGGCAGACAGGCATTGTAGGCGGCGCGCAATTCGTCCGAATTGACCACGCTGTTCATGTGGGAGACGGGGGACCAGAGGCGGCCCAGGCGATCCTCCATGGCCTCCAGCGGTGCCATGAGGTTCTCCCAGGTGAAGGGTCCCCCGGTATCCAGCACTTCGGCCAGGGACCGGCGATTGTCGGCCAGGACCCGGTCGACGGCCGGCTCCACCTGCTCCGGGGTGATGGCGTCAAAGGGCGGCAGCCCCAGGGGGGTGTCGCCGGTCTCCAGCCAGTGGAGCAGGGGATTGGTGGCGGGATCGGCGGCGGCGTGCTGGCTCATGGGGTGATTCGGCTCCCGGCCCGGCGGGCCATTCGGATGAACGGCCCATGCTAGCACGCCCCGCCGACGGGCTTCAGGTCTTCAGCAGGCGACCACGCAGCATCTGGTAGTAGAGCGGCTTCACGCCCCGCACCTTCACCTGCCACCACATCCAGCGGTCATCCGTCTGGTCGAAGAAGGGCAGGCTGGAGTCCTGCTCCAGCTCGTAGTTGAACTCCACCAGCGCGGCCCGGCCGACACCCGTGATGAGCGGGCAGGAGGTGTAACCATCGAAGCGGGCCGGCATCTCCTCCTTCTCCTGGATGGTGGCGACCAGGTTGTCGGCGACCACCGGGGCATGGCCACGCACCGTGGCGGCGGTCTTGCCGATGGGGGTACCGCAGACGTCGCCGATGCCGAAGACATTGGGGTAGCGCCGGTGCTGGAGGGTGTACTGGTCGACCTCCAGCCAGCCACCGTCGGCGTGACCACCTTCCTGCCAGGCCAGCTCGCTCTCGCGGACCGCCTTCGGGGCACTCATGGGCGGGGTCACGTGGATGTAGTCATAGTCCACCTCGACCTCTTCCTCCAGCTCCGGGATCACGAAGGTCGCGCGGCGCTGCCCCGGCTCGATGGCCTTGAGCTCGTGGTTGTAGTTGACGGTGACGCCCTTCTCGTCAAAGCGGCGGGCCGCCAGATCGTGGTAGATGTCCACGCTGAACAGGCTGTTGCCGTTCTGGTAGTAGTTGAACGAGGCCTTGTCGCGGTTGCCCTCGCGACGTATCAGGTCCTCGGTGAGGAAGGTGGCCTTCAGCGGCGCACCGGCACACTTGATCGGGGTATTGGCGGTGGTGAAGACCCCCTCGCCGCCGCGCTCCATGAAGCGCTGCACCTGCTCCCAGGTGGCGGCGGCGCCATCGGCGCCGGCGTAGTTGCTGCCGATGCCCTCGCGGCCCACCAGATCGCGGCTCATGCCCTCGATCCAGTCGAAGCGCAGCTCGCAGCCCGTGGCGACGACCAGGTAGTCGTACTCCAGTGCGTCGCCGTCCTGGGTGACCACCCGGTTGGCCTCCGGATCGAATTCGGCGGCCCCGGAGCGGACCCACTCCACACCACCGGGGATGTAGTCCTCGGTCCGGGCCAGGACCTCGTCCTTGTCGTAGATCCCGGTGCCCACCAGCGTGTAGCCGGGCTGGTAGTGATGGGTCTCGTTGGGCTCCAGGATGGTGATGCGGGCGCCGGCCAGCAGGTTGGAGAGACGTGCGGCCACGGTCAGGCCGCCGGCCCCGCCGCCGACGATGACGATACGCGCGGAGGTCTGTACCGCCTCCGCCACCTGCGGCGCGGCAGCGGCGCCGGTACCGGCGACCACTGCCACACCGCTGGCGGTGCTGAGCTTGATGAAGTCGCGCCGACTGAGGTTCAGTTCTTCCACCGGGCGGCGGGCGGAATCGGTCCGGGCTTCGACCGCGTCTTCGTTACGGTGTTCACCGTGCTGATCTTCGCTCATCTCGATATCTCCCCATGGATTGGTAGCCCCGCGCACTGCACATTCAATGCCAGAGTGCTGCACTCGAGTTAAGGGTGCATGACACATGAATATTAGATGTCGGGCGCGCGCCACGCCACGCCATCGAGCCGCCAGTCACGACAGGCGCAACGAGAGGGGTATGTCGAAAATGGCACCTGCCGGGGCGTGGTTCAGGCCGTGGCCCGCTTCAGCTTGATCCCCCAGACGATGGAGGGGCTGACCGGGGGGATCTCGTCGGTGCGGCAGACCCGTTTGATGGCGTAGTTCGGATCCATGGTGTTGCGGCGACGTGGCTGCATGAACGGCTGCCCATCGGCCTGCCGGACACTGGCCACGCGCGGCGCCTTGTGCTCCCGCGTACGTCCGATGATGACTGCGATCTCGCCGTTGACCAGTTCCACCGCCGCACCGGGGGGATAGAGCCGTAGCTGATTGATCACGACCTTGCTGAGCTTCTCGTCAAAACGCAGGCCCCGATGTTCCAGGATCTCCTTGAGGCCATAGCGCGGCTCGTAGCCGGGACGATAGGCGCGCGGGTTCACCATTGCGGTATAGACATCGGCAATGGCCAGGATCCGGGCCTCCAGACAGATCTGCCGGCCACTCAGACCGTTGGGGTACCCACTGCCGTCCAGCCGTTCGTGGTGCTGGCGCACGGCCGTCAACCAGCGCTTGTTCGTCACGCCGCACTGGTGCAGCAGGGCCACGCTCTGTTCAGGGTGGCGAGCCACCACGGCCCACTGTTCCTCCGTCAAGGGTTTCTTGCAACTGTGCAGCTTCTCCTGGTAGGGGTGCATGGCGATGTTGGCCGTCAGAGCCGCCGCCAGCAGCTCCAGTCGGCGCTTCTGCTCCATGCCGATGCGTTCGCCGACGAGTTCGCTGACCGTGGCCACATGCAGGGCATGACGCACCGGATAGCTGTACTCCTGCTCCATGTGGATCGTCCCGAGGAGGGCATCGGTATTCAGTTTCACCAGCCCCTGGATCCGCCCCGCGACCCGAAAGAAGCGGTTTTCGATGTCCCCCGTCCCCGATTCACTCCCTTCCACGAGCCGGGTATAGAGGTGGGACAGCTCTTCGCCCAGACTGTCGAACTCTGCAAAAGGGTTCGTGTCCGCGCCATACGCCTCGGGGGCGAAGCGATCGCGCTTGTCCTTCGGCTCTTCGGGGGGCGGGTAGAAGCCGAGCTGGCACAGGGTGTTCAGCTGCCGCTGTGAGCGAATGGTTCCCCCCGCGCTCAGCAACAGCTTCCCGAACTTGTCATAGATGGGAAACGGCGCGGGTTCTCCCACAACCAGCATACGCGGCGGTACCGGTTCCAGATTCAATCCGTACATGGCTTTCCCTCTCCCGTTTTCCCTACATCACTGCCCGCCACTGATGGACACGATGCGATCGCCCCCGCACTCCAGTTCCCACAACCAGTCCAGGAATCTCGGGACATCATCGGCAGTGAGGATGGCGCCGTGCTGGGGCACCATGAAATCGATGGGCAGGTCCCGGACGCGCTCGATCCAGTTTCGGCATACCCGCTGGCTGTGCATGTACCGCCGGTGGAAACCCTCCATGTAACGCACATGGCTGTCGAAATCGAGCACGAAGAAGGGGCGCTCGCCGGGCGGAAAGATGGAGGCCCCCATGTCGCCGGAAAACAGGATTCGCGAGCGCGGATCGTAGACCTGGAAATTGCCGACGCTGTGCAGGAAATGGGCGGGTATGAACTGCAGTTGCGCCCCGTTCTCCAGCTCCAGAGCCTTCCCGGTATCCGGGATCGGCGCTACGCGCTCCTCCTCGTCGATGCCGAAATGGGTGATGAACATCTCCCAGACCTGGGAGATATGCAGGGTCGCCGGCGTCGTCTTGAGCCACAGGGGGACGGACGACGACACGTCCGGATCCTGATGGGACGTCACGATATGGCGGATACTCTCATGGGGGACGTGGTTGAGCACCGCCTCGTAGACATGGGGAAAAACGTAGGCCCCGCCCGGATCGAAGAAGACGGCCTCTTCGCCGCTGACCACCAGGCACTGGTTGGTCTGAATGAAGGTGTCGTGCCGCTCGGCATCCTCCCACCCCATCCAGATGAACTGGTGCTCGGCATCCTCGTAGAGGACGCGGCTCTCTTCCGGCTGCTGCAGTTCCGTTACCGTCATCTTGCCTCCGCTTGCCCGCGAGGGTCTTCAGCTCCCGCCGTAGAACGCATCAATGCGATCGGTGCCGCATTCGATCTGCTCCAGCCAGTTGAAAAAGGTCTCGATCAGCTCGCCTTCGAAATACGAGCCGTGCTGGGGCACGATCCGCTCCACCGGATAACGGCGCGCCTCCGCGACCCAGCGCCGGCAAGCGGCATTGTTGCCCATGTAACGCTCGTGGAAGCCCTGCATGTGCCGCCGGTGTTCCTCGAAGTCGGTGACACGGGAGTAGAGCTCCCCGCTCTCGAAGACCGAAGCCCCGATGTCCGCCGAGAAGAGGGTACGCGAGCGCTCGTCGAAGACCGTGAAGTTGCCCTCGCTGTGAAGGAAATGTGCCGGTATCAGGACCAGCCGATCCCCCGTCGGGAGTTCCAGGGCCATGCCCTCGTCCGGCACCGCCTCGATGCGTTCGGGCTCGTTGAAGCCGAAGTGGGACACGAACCGGGTCCACAGTCGGGAAATCAGCAGATTCGCCTCGGTCATCTGCATCCAGAGGGTCACCGAGGACATGACGTCCGGGTCCTGGTGGCTGGCGATGAGATAGCGGATCTGCGCCAGGGGGATGTAGCGATCGATGAGATCGGCGACATCCCTGAAAATGAAGGCGCCCCCCGGGTCCAGCATGTACCCCGCATCACCGTTGATGATGAGCAGCTGGTTGGACTGGACCAGCGAGTTGGATTCGCCATTGTCCCCTTCCCAGGCCAGCCAGATCACCTGGTGGTCGTCATCCTCGTACAGTGTGTGACTCTCTTGACCCATATCCACCTCTCTCCTGAGACCGTCCGACGCTAGCAACCCCTCGTCCTGGATCACAATTGACCAGGATCAACATGCGTTCACCTTCAGCGTTTTTTTTGCAGACCCTTTTTCAATCAAGGGGCTACGGGAAGGAAAAATTTGAGAACCACCCCGCAAAACGATACATTGTGCCCTGCCAGATCTTGGTGCCGCCGCCCGGAGGGAGCGTGAGTCCCGACCAACCCATCGAACTGGATCGCCATGCCATCGCTCCGGAGGCGACCCGGGATCGCTTCCTGGAACTCCACCAGCGGCGCATGGAACGCGTCCTCGCGACCCTGGGCGACCGCCAGCGCACCTTCGTCCAGATCCTGCCGCTGCTGTTCGACTGCAACCACCCGGCGCTGCCCGGCCACGTCGACGGCGAGACGCCCGCCGGGGTCGCCAACTACCAGCCGAACCACGCCACCATCGAGAACGCCCGAGCCGTGGCGCGCGGCTTTCGCTACGAGCGGCCGACCGGGCCACCGCCCGTCCACGGCCTCTACATGATGGGCTCGGCGGGGACCATCGCCTACACCCCGGAGAGCGACTTCGACCTCTGGCTCTGCCACGACCCCGACCTGGACGAGGCCGCCCTCGAACGGCTGCGCCACAAGGCCGACGCCATCGAGGCGTGGGGCGAGGAGCTGGGGCTCGAGGTCCACTTCTTCTTCATCAACCCGGAGACCTTCCGCGCCGGGACCGTGGAAGAACTCTCCAAGGAGAGCGCCGGCACCGCCCAGCACCTGCTGCTGCTGGAGGAGTTCTACCGCACGGCGCTGTGGGTGGCGGGGCGCTACCCGCTGTGGTGGCTGGTCCCGGCGGAGCGCGAGGCGGAGTACCCGGCGGTGGCGGCGGCGCTGCTGGAGCGGCGCTTCGTGGAGCCGGAGGCGGTCATCGACTTCGGCGGCCTGCACCGGATCCCGGCGGAGGAGTTCTTCGGTGCGGGGGTCTGGCAGTTCACCAAGGGGATCGGCTCGCCCTTCAAGTCCACCCTCAAACTGCTGCTCACCGAGATCTACGCCACCGAATACCCCGAGGTGGAGCTGCTGGCGCTGAGCCACAAGGGACGCATCCAGGCCGGCGAAACGGATGAACAGGCGCTGGATCCCTACCTGGTCCTCTACCGGCGGGTCGAGCACTACCTGCGGGCGGCCGAGGCCCCCGACCGGCTGGAGCTGGCCCGCCAGGCCTTCTACTTCAAGATCGGGGAGCCGCTGTCACGCCCGCAGAAGAACCCGCGCCTGGCCTGGCGCCGGGAATGGCTGGAGAGCGAGATGGCCCATTGGGGCTGGACCCGCGGCCACCTGGCGGAACTGGATCAGGCCGGCGAGTGGGGCATCGAAGAGGTGGCCGAGCGGCGCCGGGCGGTGGTGGAGACCCTCAGCCGCAGCTACCAGGTGCTCTCCGATTTCGCTCGACGCCACGGGGCCGCCGCGCGGATCAGCGACCGCGACCTGCATGTCCTCGGGCGCCGACTGTTCACCGCCTTCGAGCGCAAGGCCGGCAAGGTGGAGATCATCAACCGCGGGATCAGCGCCGGGGTCCACGAGGAGCGGGTCACCCTCCACCAGTGGCCCGGCGAGGAGGGCCGCGAGCGCTGGTTCCTCTTCCGCGGCAGCGTCAATACCGAGGCCGGGCGCAGCGAGACGCCGCTGAAGCGCGGCGGCTCGCTGATGGAGCTGCTCTGCTGGGGCCATTTCAACGGCGTGCTCGCCCCCACCACCCACTTCATCCTCTACCGCAACGGCCAGCCCGGCCGCGCCGAGGAGGTCCAGCGGGCCCTGGCGGTCCTCGCCGATGGTTTCACCGCGCCGCCCAAGGACGCCGCCGTGGACGATCTGGCCCGGCCCGCCGCCACCACCCAGGCACTGGCCATCGCCAACCTCGGACCCGACCCGTTGAAGCTGGACAGCCTGGCGGCCCGCTCCGGACAGGGACACGACCCGCTGGATTACGGCGGCGCCCACGCCAACCTGGTCGGCCAGCTCGATCTGGTGGAGCGCAACAGCTGGGGGGAGGTCTACTGCCATACCTTCCGCGGCCGCCACGCCGTCGGCCACGCCCTCGCCCAGCTGGCGCGCGGCTGCGGCCACCGCGACGACCCGGTGCGCCCGACCCTGGATGCCGCGGCCTTCGAGACCAATCTGGCCACCCCCCTGACCCAGCGCCTGCGCTCCCTGCTCGACAACGCCGGGGCGGCCTTCTTCGACCGGCCCGGCCCGGCGCGCTTCCTCTTCCAGGCGGGCAACTGCTACCACCTGGTGGAACGCGACCGGCGCGAGAGCCAGGGACACGCCGCCAGCGACCAGCCATCGCTGCTCAAGCATCTGGCGCGGCCGCAGCCGGAATTCTCGCCGCTGAAGGTGGACGACCACGCCCTCGGCGGTACACCGCTCCCGGCCCTCTACGCCACCAGCCACGCCCAGGTGATCCAGACCTTCTATCGCCCGCGCTCGGATGG
>CAZGJO010000065.1:0-9859 GCA_964525685.1 uncultured Ectothiorhodospiraceae bacterium
GGGGCGCGCCCGCGGGGCCCCGCCCCCCCCCCCCCCCCCCCCGCCCCCCCGCCCCCCCCCCCGCGCCGCCGGCGCCCCCCCCCCCCCCCCCCACCACCCCCGAATCGCCCTACTGCATCCCCGGCGGCAGCTGCCCCTTCATCTGCTTCATCATCTTCTGCATGCCGCCGCCCTTCATCTTCTTCATCATCTTCTGCATCTGCGAGAACTGCTTGAGCATGCGGTTGACGTCCTGCACCTGGGTGCCGGAGCCGGCGGCGATGCGGCGCTTGCGCGAGCCCTTGATCTGGTCCGGCTTGCGCCGCTCCCACGGCGTCATGGAGTTGATGATCGCCTCCATGCGCTTGAACTGGCTGTCGTCCACCTGGCCCTTCACGCTGTCCGGGATCTGGCCCATGCCGGGCATCTTGTCCATCAGGCTGCCGATGCCGCCCATGCTCTTCATCTGCTGGAGCTGGTCGCGGAAGTCCTCGAGGTCGAAGCCCTTGCCCTTCTGCAGCTTGCGCGCGACCTTCTCCGCCTTGTCCTGGTCGACCTGCGTCTCGGCCTGTTCGATGAGGGAGAGCATGTCGCCCATGCCGAGGATGCGCTGGGCCACGCGATCGGGGTGGAACGGCTCCAGGGCGTCGTTCTTCTCGCCGACGCCGAGGAACTTGATCGGCTTGCCGGTGACGTGGCGCACGGAGAGCGCGGCACCGCCGCGGGCGTCGCCGTCGGTCTTGGTCAGCACCACGCCGGTGAGCGGCAGGGCGTCGCCGAAGGCGGCGGCGGTGTTGGCGGCGTCCTGTCCGGTCATGCTGTCGACCACGAAGAGGGTCTCGACGGGTTCGAGGGTCTCGTGGAGCTCGCGGATCTCGGCCATCATGTCGTCGTCGACGTGGAGACGGCCGGCGGTGTCGACGATGAGCACGTCCTTGTGGCCGGTGCGCGCGGCCTTCAGGGCGTCCCGGGCGATGTCGCCGGGCTTCTGATCGGAGCGGCTCGGGAAGAATTCGGCCTCGGCCTGACCGGCGACGGTCTCCAGCTGGTCGATGGCCGCCGGGCGGTAGACGTCGGTGGAGACGACCATCACCGACTTCTTCTGCTTCTCCTTGAGGAAACGGGCCAGCTTGCCGGTGCTGGTGGTCTTGCCGGAGCCCTGCAGGCCCGCCATCAGGACCACGGCGGGGGGGCGGGTGCTCAGGTCGAGGCCCTCGCTGGCCTCGCCCATGAGCCGCTCCAGCTCCTCGCGGACGATCTTGATGAAGGCCTGGCCCGGCGTCAGGCTGGTGCTGACCTCGGTACCCAGGGCGCGCTCGCGCACCTGTTCGATGAACGCCTTGACCACCGGCAGGGCGACGTCCGCCTCGAGCAGGGCCATGCGCACTTCGCGCAGGGTCTCCTTGATATTGTCTTCGGTGATGCGCCCCTGACCGCGCAGGTTCTTCAGGGTCCGCTCAAGCCGTTCGCTCAGACCGTCGAACATACCGCCTCCGCTTCTCTCGAAGGGGGCATTATACCTTGACGCGGTCGCCGCTCGACAGTCCCCGGATATCGCGCTCGGGCATATGGGCGCGACATTCGTCGAGGATGATCTGTTCGAAGCCCGGCTTCGGATGGGAGAGATGGATCACCGGGTCGTGGTCGAGCTTGGCCATGTCCTCGGCCAGCATGCCCGGCGAATAGTGCTGGGCCAGTCGGCTGATGTGCGCATCCTTGTCGGCGAAGGCGGCCTCCATTACTAGGGTGTCCAGACGGGGCCGGGCGTTGAGGGCCGCCCAGAAGGAGTCGTTGGTGGTGGTGTCGCCGCTGAAGGCGAAATGGCGCTCACCGTCGGTGACGAAGTAGCCCAGGGCGGGGACCACATGCGGCACGTCGATGGCGGTCACTTCGAGGTGCTCGATGGTCACCGTCTCGCCGGGCGCGACGGTCTGCAGCCGCAACACCGGCTTTTCGGCGGGGATGGCGGTAAAATCGGGCCAGATGTGGTTGTTGAACACATGGGCGCGCAGGGCCTCGATGGTCTCCGCGCGGCCAATGACGGGCAGCGGGGCATCCAGGCGGCCGAAGAGGGTATCGGCCAGGAACGGCAGATAGCAGATGTGATCCATGTGGGAGTGGGTCAGAAAGACCGCCCGCACACGGGTCATGGCGTCGACGTCAAGACGCCCGATGCCGCTGCCGGCATCGAGCAGGACCGATCCGTCCAGAAGCAGCGAGGTCGTATCCTCCCCGGAACCCAGGCCGCCTCCACATCCCAGAACGTTCAATTCCACGTGCGTCTGTTCACTTTTCTGCTGCGTTCACCCAGCGGACGGTCCCTCCCTTGTCCGCCACTGTTCCGAAGCATACCGACCCGCGGGCGGCAAGCCAACCGCACCGTTTCACGCAGACGCCCGTTTGTGCAATCATTGACTGCCACGGACCACTGAAACCGAGACCATGGCTTCGCTACTGCCGGGCATCGTTGCCCTCCTGCTCTACCTTGCCGCCACCACCCTGCTGGCCCGCCGCCTCCTGGCGCAGCGCGGCGAGCGGCTTCCGGCCGTCCTCCTCGGACTGGCGGCGGTGGTCCTCCACGGCCTGGTCCTGCAGGAGGACGTGATCGCCGCGGAGGGCATCGACCTCGGTTTCTTCACCATCCTCTCGCTGGTCACCGCCATCATGGCACTGGTGGTGATGATCAGCGCCCTGCGCGCGCCCATCGAAAACCTCGGCATCGGCGTGCTGCCGCTGGCGGCGCTGGCCCTGCTGCTGGAACTGCTGCCGCTCCCCGAGGGGCAGACCCTGCTCCGGTCGGGGCCGGTGATGGAGTACCACGTGGTGCTCTCCCTGCTCGCCTTCAGCCTGCTCGCCATTGCCGCCTTCCAGGCCGGGTTGCTGGCGATACTGGACCGCCGCCTGCGCCGCCACGACGCCACCGGGTTCGTCCAGGTCCTGCCCCCGCTGGAGACCATGGAGCGGCTGCTGTTCCAGCTCATCATCCTCGGCATGGTCTTCCTGACCATGGCCCTGCTCCTCGGCTTCGTCGCCCTGGACAACATGTTCGCCCAGCACCTGGTCCACAAGACCGTGCTGTCGCTGCTGGCCTGGGTGATCTTCGCCGCGCTGCTCTGGGGACGCTGCCGCTACGGCTGGCGCGGCCGGCTGGTGGTGCGCTGGACCCTCGTCGGCACGCTGGCGCTGGTGCTGGCCTATTTCGGTACCACCCTGGTGCTGGAACTCGTCCTCGGGATCCGCTGACCGCCCCCCGCCGCGAGGCCCCCCGTCATGGATGCCATTCCGACCTTCGTGCTGTTCCTGCTGCTGGGGCTGCTCATCGTCCTCTCCGCCTTCTTCTCCAGTTCGGAGACCGGCCTCATCAGCCTCAACCGCTACCGTCTGCGGCATCTGGCCGGTTCCGGCCATGCCGGGGCTCAGCGGGCGGAACACCTGCTCAAGCGACCCGACCGGCTCATCGGCGTCATCCTGCTGGGCAACAACTTCGTCAACATCCTCGCCTCGGCCCTGGCCACCGTCATCGCCCTGCGGCTCATGGGCGAGGCCGGGATCGCCATCGCCACCGGGCTGCTGACCCTCGTGATCCTGGTCTTCGCCGAGGTCACGCCGAAGACCCTGGCCGCGCTCCACCCGGAGCGCATCGCCTTCCCCGCCAGTCTCGTCCTCGGCCCGCTCCTGCGCCTGCTCTATCCGCTGGTCTGGATCGTCAATGTCGTTGCCAACACCCTGCTACGCGGCCTCGGCGTCTCCCCCCGGCACCACCAGGGCCAGGCCCTGTCACGGGAGGAGCTGCGCACCGTGGTCAACGAGGCCGACGCCATGATCCCGCGTCGTCACCAGCGCATGCTCCTCTCCATCCTCGATCTGGAGAAGGTCACCGTCGAGGACATCATGGTGCCGCGCAACGAGATGGCCGCCATCGACCTGGAGGACGGCTGGGACACGATCCTGGACACCATCACCCGCAGCCAGCACACGCGGCTGCCGGTCTACGCCGGCGGGCCCGAGACCGTGGTCGGCATCCTCCACCTGCGCCACGTGGTTCACCGCCTCGCCAGCGGCGATTTCGGCCGCGAGGAGCTGGCCGCCACCGTGCGTGAACCCTACTTCGTCCCCGAGGCCACCACCCTCCACCACCAGCTGGTGAACTTCCAGCAGCAGCGCCGCCGCATCGGCCTGGTGGTGGACGAGTACGGCGACCTGCGCGGCCTGGTGACGCTGGAGGACATCCTCGAGGAGATCGTCGGCGAGTTCACCACCGATCCGGCCGAGAGCATGCGCGAGGTCCACCCTCAGGAGGACGGCACCTACCTGGTGGACGGCAGCGCCTCCATCCGCGAGCTCAACCGCATGCTGCAGTGGGAGCTGCCGACCACCGGCCCGAAGACGCTCAACGGCCTGATCCTGGAACACATGGAGGCCATCCCGGAGCCGGGGACCAGCTTCCGGCTGGCGGGCTACCCCATGGAGGTGGTTCAGGTCGGCCCCAATGCGGTGCGCACGGTGCGCGTCATGCCGGCCCTGCGCGAGAGCTCGCAGACGCCGGCGCCCTGAGTCCCGGCCGAGGCGGCCGACGCCGCGGGAGGGGGCCACCTCGACCGGAGGGCGTCGGTCGCAGGGATGCGGCCGTCGAGCCTACAGGGACGTATTCACGGCGTCCCGCCGGGCGAGGTGGCCCCCTCCCGCGGCGTCGGCCGCCTCGGCCGGGCCTCGGGGCCATGCTTGGGGCTTCGCGGCGATCCGCGCTATGCTCGTCACATCGGCAGCACGCGAGGTTCCCATGGCCGCAGATTCCGAGAAACGCCGCTTCACCCGCATCCCCTTTGCCGGTCGCCTCACCGTGACCTGTGCCACCGGCACCAGCGCCGGTGACCTGCGAGACATCTCCCTGAAGGGGGTCTTGATGACCCATCCCCCCGAGTGGCAGCGCTGTCCCGGGAACGGCGAACCGGTGGACCTCTCGCTGGAGCTGGAGAGCGGATTGATCCTCGACGCCCACGGCACCACGGCGCATGTCGACGATGACGTGATCGGCTTCGAGTTCACCACCCTGCCGGTGGAGAGCGCCGCCCATCTGCGCCGGCTGGTGGAGCTGAACCTGGGCAGCGGGGAGCTGCTCGAGCGGGAATTCGACGCCCTGCTCGAGGCGCACGACGCCGCCGATTAACCGTTGCGAACGGCGTCGAGCGCCTCCTGCAGGCGCTCGACGGGCACCACCTCCAGGCCCGGGACGGGCTCCTTCGGCGCATTGGCGCGCGGCACGATGGCGCGGGTGAACCCGTGCCGGGCCGCCTCGCGCAGGCGGTCGGGCCCGTTGGGCACCGGGCGGATCTCGCCGGCCAGGCCGACCTCGCCGAAGGCGACCAGCTCCGTCGGCAGGGCGCGGTCGCGCAGGCTGGAAAGGACCGCCAGCAGGACCGGCAGATCGACACCGGTTTCGGTCACCCGCACACCGCCGACCACGTTGACGAAGACGTCCTGATCGAAGGTGGCGACCCCACCATGCCGGTGCAGGACAGCCAGCAGCATGGAGAGGCGGTTGCCGTCGAGGCCGAGGGTGACCCGGCGCGGATTGCCGAGCTGGCTCTCGTCCACCAGCGCCTGGACCTCCACCAGCAACGGCCGGGTCCCCTCCCGGGTCACCAGGATGATGCTCCCGGGAATCGGGCCGCCGTGGCGCGAGAGGAAGATGGCCGAGGGGTTGCTCACTTCGCGCAGCCCCGTCTCGGTCATGGCGAAGACGCCGAGCTCGTTGGTGGCGCCGAAGCGGTTCTTGATGGCGCGGATCACGCGGAAGTGGCTGGAGCTCTCGCCCTCGAAGTAGAGGACGCCGTCGACCATGTGCTCGAGCACCCGGGGGCCGGCCAGTTGCCCCTCCTTGGTCACGTGGCCGACCAGGAACAGGGCGGCCCCCATCTGCTTGGCATAGCGCACCAGCTGCGCCGCGCTCTCGCGGATCTGGGCCACCGATCCGGGGGCCGACTGCAGCTGTTCGGTGAAGACGGTCTGTACCGAGTCGACCACCAGCACCCCGGGGCGCTCGCTGCGGGCGAGTTCGATGATCCGCTCCACTTGGGTCTCGGCCAGCAGCCGTACACCGTCGGCCGCCAGTTCCAGCCGCCGCGCGCGCAGCCCGACCTGTTGCAGCGACTCCTCGCCGGTGACGTAGAGCACTCGCCGTTCCGTGGCCAGCGCTGCGGCGGTCTGCAGCAGCAGGGTCGATTTGCCGATCCCGGGGTCCCCGCCGATGAGGGTGGCCGAACCGGGGACCAGTCCACCACCGAGGACGTGGTCGAGCTCCCCGGAACCGCTGGCCCAGCGCGGGCTCTCGGCATCCAGCTCCACCTCGCCCAGGGCCGTGGAGGCGCCGTCGGCGCTCCCGCTGAAACCGCCGCGGTGCGCCCCGCCACCCGCCTCGACGGTGGCCTCCAGGGTATTCCACTCACCACACTCGGGGCATTGCCCCGCCCACTTGGGGGTGCGCGCCCCACAGGCACCGCACAGGTAGACCGTCCGATTCTTTGCCATCTCGCCCCCAAGCGAACAAAATGCGTTTCGGGTGTTCGAAAAAGCGCCCCCTTGCGGGGCCTGTCTATACTAATATTCTCAACAACTGGCCCGGGTGGTGCATGGACCGCCCCACCAGAAAACACAGGAATCGAGATGCAACTGACCCGCTACACCGACTACGCCTTCCGTACCCTCATCTACCTCAACCACAGCAGCGGGCGGCTGGTGACCATCAGCGAGATCGCCGAAGCCTACGGGATATCCCGCAACCACCTGGTCAAGGTGGTCCACGCCCTGGGGCGCCACGGCTTCATCGAGACCTTTCGCGGCAAGCACGGGGGGCTGCGCCTCGGACGCGAGCCGGCGTCCATCCGCCTCGATGAGGTGGTCCGCCACATGGAGGACCGGCTGGAGCCAGTAAACTGCGACACCCCGCCCTGCCCCATCCGCGAATACTGTCAGTTGCGCGGGATCACCCACGAGGCCATGGATGCCTTTCTGACGACCCTCTCCGGGTACAGTCTGGCCGACCTCGCCGGTGACGACCGGACCACCCTGCCCTGGCCGGCCCCTTCCGACCAGGACGACGACGCCCGCGCCTCCTGAGCGAAGGGCCGGGACGCCCTAGTAGGCGAAGCCCGGCAGCCGGCGCAGCAGGCGGCGCATCTCGCTGTCCAGCGCCAGCTCCGCCACCCCTTCGGGGGTACACCAGGCCGCGTCGGCGGCATCCGAGGCCGCCACCGGCTCACCGTCCAGATAGTCCGCCTGCAGATTGACGATGACGTAGTGCCAGGCCGTCTCGCCCCGCTCGTCCGCCTCCTGCAGCTCGAAGGTCTGCAGCGGGGTGCCGGCGGCCACGATGACCCCGGTCTCCTCACGCACTTCGCGCTCCGCCGCCTCCTGCAGGGACTCGCCAAAGGCCGGCTTGCCGCCGGGGACGGTCCACATCCCCGCGCGGGGCGGACCGCCGCGCCGGACCAGCAGGATCCGGCCCTCGTGGACCACCACGGCGCCGACACCGACCCGGGGGCCGGTGTCCGCCGACGAAGCGGCCGTCACGGGCGCGGCACCGTCGGTCCCGGTTTCCGCGGGGGAACCGTCCGCCGCCGCTCCGGCCGCCTCCCCTTCTTCCAGCGGGGTGTCCATGGCCCGCGCCCGCTCGAGCATCTTGTGGGCACTGTGCCGCACACTGACCACCTCGAGCCGGTTGTAGTAGCGCAGACGGGTCGTCTCGTCACGCTCCGGCTCGCGGATCTCGAGGTAGCCCTCGTCCCCCAGACGGCAGAGGGTCTGAACCATCGGCTGAAAGGCGCCCAGCGCCTCCAGGCTGTCGTCCGCCGGTTCGAAGACGCGTACCCCGTCCTCGATGATCCGGGTCAGCAGCTCGACGGGGTCATCGCTGGAACTCATGCGCGCCCCCTGCCGAGGCACGGGGGCGAATCGGGGCTGTCGGTCTGCGCCGCCCACTCGTCGGGGGCGTAGGTGTGTAGCGCCAGGGCGTGCAGCCCGCCGTTGAATTCGTCGGCCATGGCCCGGTTCACCGCCCGATGGCGACCCACCCGGTTCATGCCCTCGAAGAGGGGGCTGACCAGGGTCACCTTGAAGTGGGACTCGGCGCCCTCCGGCACATTGTGCTGATGGCTCTCGTCGACGACCTCGAGATGACTCGGGCTCAGGGCGTCGGTAAGGGTCTGCTCGATGCGAGCCTTGCGTGACATGATGGGGTTTCCTCCGGGTTTCAGGTCCGCGGTCCGCTGTCGTAGTAGCGGGGGACCCGCGGGGTGACGTGACACAGCAGCTCGTAGCCGATGGTACCAGCCGCCTCGGCGATACGCGCCACCGGCAGCCCCGCGCCCCAGAGGGTGACCGGGTCGCCGGGGCGGGCGTCGGGCAGGCCGCGCAGGTCCACGGTCAGCATGTCCATGGAGACCCGCCCGATCAGCGGGACCTCCCGGCCGTCCACCAGGACCGGCGTGCCGGAGGGGGCATGGCGCGGGTAGCCGTCGCCGTACCCGGCGGCCACCACCCCCACCGGCATGGCCTCCGGGGCCATCCAGGCGGCACCGTAGCCGATGGATGCCCCGGCCGGGAGGTGGCGTACGCAGATAAGCTCGGAACGCAGGGTCATCACCGGACGCAGTTCATCGGCGGCCGCGTTCGCCACGCCGGCGATGAAGGGAGAGACACCGTAGAGCATGATCCCGGGGCGCAGCCACCCCCGGCGCGCCCCGGGCCAACCGAGCAGCGCCGCCGAGTTGGCAATGGAGACGGTCTCTTCCGCCCCGACACAACCGGCAAAGGTCGCCAGCTGGTGGTCCGTCGCGGGATCGTCGGGATCGTCGGCACAGGCCAGGTGCGTCATCACCACGGGCTCGCCGGCCACCGCCGGGCAGCGCGCCAGGCGCTCGCGGACGTCGGACAGGGCCGCCGGATCGAAGCCGAGCCGGTGCATGCCGCTGTCCACCTTCAGCCACACCGGCAGGGGGTTCGGCACCTCTTCCCGTTCCAATACGTCCAGCTGCCAGTGGCAGTGGATCACGGGTATCAGATCGAGGGCGGCCAGGGCGGGGAGTTCGGTGGCCTCGAAGAAGCCCTCCAGCAGGACCACCGGCCCCTCCACCCCGGCGCCGCGCAGGATCCGTGCCTCCTCCAGCGACGCGACCCCCAGGGCATCGGTGCCGGCCTCGCGCAGGGTTTCGGCGGCCTGCACCAGGCCGTGGCCGTAGGCGTCCGCCTTGACCACCGCCAGGACCGGCTCCTCCGGGGCCATGCGTCGGGCCACGGCGAGGTTGTGCGCCAGGGCCCCCCGATCGATCTCGGCACGGGTGGCACGGGTCATCCCCAGCCCTCGCCGTCACCGTGGGTATAGTTGCGGAAGCGGGTGAACTCGCCCTGGAAGACCAGCATCTCCATGCCGGTGGGTCCGTTACGCTGCTTGCCGAGGATCACCTCGGCCAGGCCCTTGTAGTCGCTGTCCTCGTCGTAGACCTCGTCCCGGTAGATGAACATGATCACGTCGGCGTCCTGCTCGATGGCGCCGGACTCGCGCAGGTCGGACATCACCGGGCGCTTGTTGGGCCGCTGCTCCAGGGCGCGGTTGAGCTGGGACAGCGCGATCACCGGCACGTCGAGTTCCCGCGCCAGCGCCTTCAGGCCCCGGCTGATCTCGGAGATCTCGTTGGTGCGGTTCTCGCGCGCGCCGTTGGGCGACTGCATCAGCTGCAGGTAGTCCACCACCACCAGGCCGAGATCGCCCTGCTCGCGCTTCAGGCGGCGGCAGCGGGCGCGCAGATCGGTGGGGGTCAGCGCCGGGGTGTCGTCGACGAAGATGGGGGCGTCGCGGAGGATGCTCATGGCCGAGGTCAGGCGC
>CAZGJO010000066.1:0-9779 GCA_964525685.1 uncultured Ectothiorhodospiraceae bacterium
CCTCCTGAAGTCTTGCATGCGCACCCGCATGGGGAACGGCCACAAGGCGGAGGACAGGGCTGCCGGATGGCAGACTCGGGGACGGTAGGCACGGAGGCACCCGCCGCCCGGGCGCCCTCCGCGCCCATGGCCAACGAAGCTCCAGGCCGGTCTCCGGGCTCGTGAGCGGGGGAATGTTCCCGGGCCGTCGCGCCTTCCCATGCCGAGCGGCACAGTGGCTAAAGGACGACGGCTTGACTCACTTACCGTTGCGGGGGCAGCGCCGGACTTGTCGCGCCGTGGGCGGCGACGCACCGGACTTCCCGTTTCACCCCTGTCGGGGCACCTGAAGAGGGAGGGCATCTTAACGAGCGGAGAGGGGCGGGGCAAGTAGCCCCGTCCGCAGCAGGGTTGATGGCACTGGTGGGTGGTGGGCTGGCGGGGGGGGGGGGCATTCGGGGTTGTCGAGCCCCCGGTCGCGGCGGACATGGGCCGGGTCGTAGAGGCAGCTTTCGCGGAAGTCGCCGGGGTCCAGCGCGGGGCCGACGAGGATCAGGGCAGTACGCCGCACCGGCAGGGTCTCCGCCTGTCCGGCGATGGTATCTAGCCGTCCGGTGAGAACCTCTTCGTCGGGCCAGCTGGCGCGCAGGACCACGGCCACGGGGCATTCCTTGCCGTAATAGGGGACAAGTCGGGCGACCACGTCGTCAATGTTATGTAGTGACAGGTGGATCGCCAGGGTCGAGCCGGTGGCGGCGAAGGCCTCCAGGGTCTCGCAGGCCGGCATGGCGGAGGCGCGGCCCTGGGTGCGGGTGAGCACCACCGACTGGGCGACCTCGGGAACCGTCAGCTCCAGCCCGAGGGTGGCTGCGGCGGCGGAGAAGGCGGGGACGCCGGGTGTGATGGTGTAGTCGATGCCCTCGGCGGCCAGGCGCCGAATCTGTTCGCTCAGGGCGCTGTAGACGGACAGGTCGCCGGAGTGGAGGCGGGCAACATCGTGGCCGTCGGCGTGGGCCCGCCGGTATTCCGCCATGATCTCGTCCAGCGTCAGAGGGGCCGTGTTGATGATCCGGGCATCGTCGGGTGCATGGGCGATGACTTCCTCGGGCACCAGTGAACCGGCGTAGAGGCAGACCGGACAGGCGGCGATGAGATCGCGTCCGCGCAGGGTCAGAAGATCGGGGGCACCGGGTCCGGCGCCGATGAAATGGACGGTCATGAGTTCTCCTTGTTCCTTTCGTTGTTCAGTACGGCCAGGGCGCAGGTGGCGTCATGGTTCGCCCGTCGGGGGACGAGCAGGGTTGCGCCCGGACCCAGGGCGGCCAGCGCCGCCGCCTCGGCCACGGAGCCGGTGCCGACGGCATCGGCGACCCGTCGGGATGGCTGGTTGACGGCTTGCGCGGCCAGTTCCTCGGCGGACAGATAGCGGGGCGTCAGGCCATGGCGTGCCGCGAGCGCCTCGATGTGGCCGCTCTCCCGCTTGTGCGCGATGGTGGCCAGGTAACCCCGAGAGAACGTGGCACCGAACTCGGCCAGCACCTCGGTGAGGAGGGCGTCGAGTCTCCCTTCGGGGCAGTTGCGGCGGAAGCCGACGCCGACCGCGATCAGGTCCGGGTGCAGACCCACAGGGTCACCGCGCGCAGGGGGCTCCAGCCCGTGAAACCGCCCAGGGGCTCGGCCCTGCTGACCTCCAGACGGATCAGTTCGCCGCCGTACTGCCCGCGGGCGGCATACAGCATCGACTCCGCTTCCAGGGTAACGCCGGAGGCCACTAGCCGTCCGCCCGGCGGCAGGGCGGAGTGGCACGCCTCCAGCAATCCCGGCGTGCTCAGGCCGCCGCCGATGAAAACGGCATCCGGCGCGGCGAGCTCGGCCAGGACTCCGGGGGCGCTGGCCGTGATGCACTCCAGTTCCGGAACCCCGAAATGACGGGCGTTGGTCTGGATGCGTGCGGCCCGCTCGGGGCGCGGCTCCACGGCGATCGTCCGGTTGGCGGTGTCGGCGAGCATCCACTCGATGCCAACGGCCCCGGAACCGGCGCCGATGTCCCAGAGCCGTTCGCCGCGTCCCGGGGCGAGGTGGGCAAGCACCACGGCGCGGACCTCGCGCTTGGTGATGACGCCATCGTGGTCGAAGTCGTCCTCCGGTCGGCCGGGGGTGGCGGCGATGGGGGCCGTGGTGCGTTCCGGCGGACATTCGATGGCCACCGTGTTCAGATCGGCCACCGTCTCCGGTTCGTCGGCCCAGCGGGAGGCGGTGGCGGCCTCCTGCTGTTCGTGGTCACCGCCCATGCGGGCGAGAACGGTCATCCGCGCATCACCGAAACCGCGGTCGGTGAGCAGCCGGCCCAGTGCCGCCGGGGTGGTCTCGTCCCAACTCAGGGCGAGCAGGCGGGCGCCGGGTTGCAGCCAAGGCAGGATGCGTTCCAGTGCCCGCCCGTGCAAAGTGAGACACCGTGTGTCCTGCAGGGGCCAGCCCATCCGGGCGGCCGCCAGGGTGAAGGCGGACGGCGCAGGGTAGACGCGCATCTCTTCAGCGGGCAGCCACCGGGTCAGGGTGGCGCCGATGCCGTACCAGACCGGATCGCCGCTGGCGAGCACGCAGACCGAACGCCCCCGGCGTTGCAGGAGCCAGGGCCGCGCCTCCTCCAGGGGCGAGGGCCAGGTGATCCGTTCCTGCTCCGGTCGTTCTCCGACCAGTGCCAGGTGGCGCCGGCCGCCGAAAAGGGTCTCCGCCGCCTCGACGGCCCGGCGGGCGGCCGGACTCAGGCCCTCGAGCCCATCCTCTCCGATGCCGACCACCGACAGCCAGACTTGCGCACCAGCGGCTGGCGGGGGATCATTTTCGTGACTCATCGCCACCCCCTGTCTCTGGAGCATCATGCGCGTTCTCATCCTGGCGGGTACCACCGAGGCGACGGCCTTGGCGCGAAGGCTCGAGGGCCATCCGGTGCTGGCTGGGACCCTCTCCCTGGCCGGGCGCACCGAGCGCCCGGCGCGTGCCGAATTGCCTGTACGCCGAGGCGGTTTCGGTGGAGTCGAGGGGCTGGCGGCCTACCTGCGCGACGAGGGTATCGGCGCGCTGGTGGACGCCACCCACCCCTTTGCTGTCCGGATTTCGGCCAATGCGGCGGCGGCGGCACGGCGGGCGGGGGTGCCGGTGGTGGCACTCAGCCGTCCGCCATGGGAGCCCGGACCCGGGGAGCACTGGATCCCCGTGGCCGATCTCGAGGCCGCCGCCGACGCCCTGCGGCCCCTCGGTCGAAGGGTCCTGGTCACCACCGGTCGCCAGGTTCTGAGACCCTTTGAGCGAACCCCGGACAAGGACTATGTGATTCGCACCATCGATCCGCCGGAGGAGGCCCCGCAACTGCCCAGCGTGGTCTATCTGCAGCGCCGCGGTCCGTTTGACCACGAGGCCGAGGCGGCGCTGATGGCGGAGTATGCCATCGATGTGCTGGTGACCAAGAACAGCGGCGGGGAGGCCACCCGAGCGAAGCTCGACGCCGCCCGGGAGCGCGGCATCCCGGTGGTCATGGTGGAACGTGCGCCGCGCCCCGAAGGCGTGCCGGTCCACCACGAACCGGAGCAAACACTGGCGTGGCTGGAGGCATTGGCCCGGGGTCACGCGCCCTCCTCCGGATAATAGCGCGGGGTGTAGACGTAGCGTGTGCCGGCGTGCTCGAAAACCCGCGTCTGCGGGGTTCCCACAAGGACCAGGGTGCGCATGTCGGCACGCGCCGGATCGGCCTCGCCCAGGGTGGTGATGGTCAGGTGCTCGTCTGACCCGCGCCCCACCGCTGTGGCGAAGATCACCGGGGTGTTTGGCGGATGGACCGTGCGCAGGGTCGCCAGGGCCGAGCCCAGTTGCCACGGCCGTGCCCGGGAAGCGGGGTTGTAGAGGGCCATGACCAGCCCGGCTTCGGCCACCAGCTGGAGACGGCGCTCCACCAACGACCACGGCTTCAGGTTGTCGGAGAGGGAGATGGCGCAGAAATCGTTGCCCAGCGGTGCACCGAGTCGGGCGGCGGCGGCCTGCATGGCGGAGACGCCGGGGTGGATCTGGACCGGCAGTGAGTCCCAGCGCCCCGTGTCGTCTCCCTCCAGAGCCTCGAGAATGGCGGCGGCCATGGCGAAGACGCCCGGGTCGCCGCCGGAGACCACCGCCACCCGCGCGCCGTCCGCTGCCATGTCCAGGGCGTGGCGGGCGCGGTCCAGCTCCTCCCGGTTGTCGGAAGCGTGGCGTCTCTGGTGGCCCCGGGCGACGCGTTCCAGATAAGGGCCGTAGCCCACCAGATCGGTGGCCCCTTCCAGGACGCCCGCCGTTTCCGGTGTCAGCCAGTCGGCCCCGGCGGGGCCGGTGCCCACCACGCTCAGCCAGCCCGGGGCACTCATCGGCGTACCCCCCGCCCGGGGATGACGATCTGAGCGAAATAGGGCACCTGCGCCGGGGTCTCCGCCAATGGGACGACGACTTCGGCCTCCATGCTGGCGCGCTCCACGTACCAAGCGCGTTCCGCCAGTCCGAGCTCTTCCAGTGCGGCAACGATGGTGTCGCGTTGGCTGCCGACCTTCATGATGACCGCCGCGTCGGTGTCACGCAGCGCCGCGCGTAAATCGGCGTCGGGCATCGTGCCCGGGATCACGGTAAGGACGTCGTCGCGCATGGTCAGGGGGGTCGGCAGGCGCGCGGCGGCGGCCTGTGGTGAGGGAACCCCGGGTACCACATGGCTGGGGAAGCGCTCGGCCAGGCGCAGGTAGACGTGCATGAACGAACCGTAGAAGAAGGGATCGCCCTCGTTGAGGACGACGACGTCGTGGCCGGCGGCCAGCTCCTCGGCCACGGTCTCGGCGGCCTCGTCGAAGAAGGCCTCGATCCGCGCCCGGTATTCCGGCGAGCCGTGGGGCAACTCCGTGGTGACGGGATAGACCAGCGGCAGTTCCCGTTGGTCCGCAGTGATGTGGGCATCGGCAATGGTCCGTGCCTGGCCTTGGCCGCCGCGCCGACAGAAGTAGGCAACCACTGGCGCCGAGCCGATGAGGCGCGCGGCCTTCAGGGTGATGAGTTCGGGGTCGCCGGGGCCGGTGCCAATGCCGTAGAGGCAGCCCGGATTCGGTGCCGTGGGGGTCATAGTCTGTCACTCGCGAAGGCATTGATGGCGGCGGCGGTGATGGCACTGCCACCCCGGCGGCCGAAGACGGTGAGATAGTCGGTGCCCATCGGATCCGCTGCCAGTTGCGCCTTGCTCTCCACTGCGCCGACGAAGCCCACCGGGATGCCGAGGATCGCCGCCGGCCGGACCGGCTCCTCGCGCAGGATCTCGAACAGTCGGAACAGTGCCGTCGGGGCGTTGCCGATGGCAACCACGGCCCCGTCCAGTCGGGGGCGCCACAGTTCCAGTGCCGCTGCCGACCGGGTGGTGTCGAGTCGGGCGGCGAGATCGGGCACCGCCGGATCGCGCAGGGTGCAGACCACCGCGTTGTCCGCCGGCAGTCGCGCGCGGGTGATGCCGTGGGCCACCATCTCGCTGTCACAGAGGATCGGGGCGCCGGCGGCCAGGGCATCGCGAGCCGCGTCGGCGATGCCGGGAGAGAAGCCGATGTCGTCGGGGAGGTCGGTCATGCCGCAGGCGTGGATCATGCGCACTATCGCCGGTACCAGCGCCTCGGGGAAGCGCGTCAGATCCGCTTCGTTGCGAATGATGGCGAAGGATTCACGGTAGATGGCGTGGCCGTCACGGATGTAGTCGGCACGTTCCTGGTCCGTCATCGGCAGCCCTCCTCCGGCCTGGTCGCCAGCGCGTCGGCGCCGATGCGGTCTATGGTCTCCTGCACGTTTTCCTCCTCTCGTTTGCTGGCCAGGATGCGCCGGGCCAGGGTCGTGACAAGGTCGCGGGCCGCCCGGGGGGGCTGGCCCGTCGCCAGTGTACGCAGTTCTCCGTTCTCCCGGACCTGGACATGGTAACGACCCTCTTCGGCAACCAGCAGCAGGGGGGCGGAGCGGGAGCGGCTGCACGCCTTGGCACAGCCGTCCACATCCAGAACCGTGCCGCTGCCCGGGAGGGCCGCGATTGCCGTCGCCAGCCCCAGGGCGTCGTCCCGGGTGGTGGTCGAGGCCCACTGGCAGCCGGGTCGGCCAATGCAGGCACTCAGTCGCCGGCGCGGGTCGTCGCCGTCGAGGATGGCCCCGGCCGCTGTCAGCCGTTCGGCAGCCGTTGGATCGAACCCCGTCAACAGGAGCATCCGCCAGGGGGTCAGGCGCACGCGTCCGGCAGTCTCGGTCACCTCGGCGGCCAGGGCTTCCAGTTGGGTCGCGGTCAGGGCACCGAACGGAAAAGCGACGCCCAGCCATCGGCCATGGTCGCCCGGCTCGGGCGGTCGGTCGGCGGCGCCTGCAGTGACCGGGTCCGGTGTTCGCACATCCGGTGTGGCGGCCCGGGGAGACAGCGCCGAGGCGCCCGCTCGGGAGACCGCCTCGGCGAGGCGGCGCGGCGCTGGGTCGTGGTGTTCGCGCAGGGCGACGAAGCGTTCGAGCACCTCGATGGCGGCGGCGACAGCGGTCTCCTCGGGGACACGGCCGAGCAGGGTGGCCTCACGGGCGGTGGCGCCGACGGCAAGACGATAAACCACACGGCTGCCGTCGTGAACGGCCTCCAGCCGGAGATCGGCGGCGGTATCCTCCAGCGGGGCTGCGCCACCGCCGTCGACCAGGACGCCGACCTTGGGGGGCAGAGCGCGCAGGGTCGGGTGTTCGAGCATCGCCTTGGACAGGGCCCGTGCGGTGGGGCCGACATCCACTGCGGCGGGGTCAATGTCGCAGAGCGGTGCCACGAGGACGTTGCGAATGGCCTCTCGTTCCGGGTCGGCGTCGACCAGGCCCAGGGTCTCCAGGGCGGCGCGGGCGGCCGCCAGCCGGTCCGGCGTGACACCGCGTATCTGGAGATTCCCCCGGCTGGTCAGCTCCAGGGCACCGGAGCCGTGGCGGCGCGCAACCTCGGCAATGGCGCGTGTCTGGTCGGCGTCGAGGCCGCCGATGGGGTGGCGGATCCGCAGCAGCAGTCCGTCCCCGGTGGCCATGGGCGCGGCGACACCGGGGCAGGCGCCACGGACCGGCGCCGGATTCGGGGTGGAGGCTGAATCATTCATGAGCGGATGCGCACTCCTTTGACGACCAAGGCCCAGGCGACCAGGGCGGTGGCCGTGGCAGCCCCGGCGAGCACGGCGAGCGTCATGCCCGGGGCGAGGCCGTCGAGCCCCAGGAGCCCATGGCGGAACCCGTCGATAATGTAGACCATGGGGTTGGCGGCGGCGACGGTCTGCCATGCCTCCGGCAGTCGGGCAATCGGGTAGAACAGGCCGCCCAGGTAGATCAGCGGGGTCAGCACGAAGGTGGCCACCACCGAGGTGTGTTCGAAGCTGCGCGCGAACAGGCCGTTGATCAGCCCCGCGCAGGCGAAGAGCAGGGCCGTGAGCAGGGCGATGGCCAGGGTGGTACCCGGGTGGTGGAGCTGGAGGCCCGTGAGGGGCAGGGCGACGAGCAGGACCAGACCGCCGGCAATGAGGCCGCGCAGCACACCTGCGCTGACATAGCCGGCGATGATCAGCCAGGCCGGCAGTGGCGCCACCAGAAGCTCCTCGATGTGGCGTTGCAGCCGGGCGCCATAGAAGGCGAGGGTGACGTTGTTGTAGGCGTTGGTGGCCACCGCAAGGGCCACCAGACCGGGGAGGATGTAATCGGCGTACGGGACGCCCGCCATGTCGCCCAGTTCACGCCCGATCAGCTGACCGAAGACCACCAGGAAGAGGAGAGCGGTGACCACCGACGGGAGCAGGTTCTGGACCCAGGCGCGCAGAAAGCGGCGGACCTGCTTCAGCACCAGGGCGCGGTAGGCGTATCCGTAGCGGATCAGTCGCATGCAGTTTCCCCGGTGTGACCAACCTGTTGAAGGAAGAGCGATTCAAGCCGGTTCTGGCGGTAGCGCAACCCGGCGACCCGGATGCCGGTCGTCTCCAGGCGGTCGAAGAGCTGGTTGAGGTCGGCGCCGGTGGGGAGCTCGGCCTCCAGGGTCCAGTCGTCCACTCGCCGCAGTGCGAGGCCGTCTTGCGCCAGGGTGTCGAACCCTTCCGGCGCCGGCGCGGCCAGTTCCAGGACCACGGTCTGCTGTTCCATGCCGCGCAACAGGGCGCCGGTCTCGCCGCGGGTCACGATGCGACCTTGGTCGATGAAGGCGAGTTCGCCACAGAGTGCTTCCGCTTCCTCCAGGTAGTGGGTGGTGAGCAGGATGGTGACACCGTCGGCGTTGAGTTCCCGCATCAGTTCCCAGGTGGCATGGCGCGCCTCCAGATCGACGCCGGCGGTGGGCTCGTCCAGCACCAGCAGGCGTGGCGAATGAACCAGGGCTCGGGCGATCATCAGGCGGCGCTTGAGGCCGCCGGAGAGCCCCCACGCGGTCTGCCGTGCCCGGTCCGCCAGCCCCGTCCGTTGCAGTATGGCCTGGCTCCGCTCGCGGGCGCGTCGTGGCGAGAGGCCGTAGTAGGCCGCCTGGCTCTCGACGATCTCTCCCACCGGTTCGAAACTGTTGAAGTTCACCTCCTGGGGCACGATGCCCATGCACTCCTTGGCGGCGACGGCGTCACGGTGGACGGGGTGGTCGAACACCCGGATGTGTCCGACATCGGGGCGCACCAAGGTGGTCAGGGTGCCGATGAGGGTGGTCTTGCCGGCGCCGTTGGGGCCCAGAAGACCGAAGAAGCGCCCGGTGTCCACCTCCAGGTCGACCCCGTCGAGTCCCGTGCGACCACCGGGGTAGCGCTTTCTCACCCCGCGCATGGCAATGGCCATGCCGCTCATGCCGCACCCACCACGTTGCCCGAACGGTCCACCGCATGGACCGTGAGTTCGATGTTTCCAGGCAGGTAGCGGCGTCCCTGTTCCAGGGCGAGGGCGCAGATCCGGTCGGCCACGGGCACCCCGGCTGTCTGACAGGCCGTCAAGGCGTCGATACTGGTGTTGGCGGCGCGGATGCGGTCGGCGAGTGCCGGATTGGCCCCGGCCTGCGTGGCCTGATCGGCGAGGAAACCGAGATCGATGGCGCACTTGCGGCTGTGGGTGTCGGCGTGCCCCTGGGCAAACTTGCTTAGCTTGCCGAAGCCGGCCACCAGGGCGATCGCCGGTGGAGGATCGCGGCGCAGATACTTGAGGGTGGCACCGAACAGGTCGCCCATCTCGATGAGGGCCATGTCGCTCAGTCGGTAGAGGGAGCGGGCCGCGTCCTCGCTGGTACCGCCGGTACAGCAGGCGAGACGTGTTTCCCCGTTGGCGCGGGCCACGTCGATGCTCTGGTGGATGGAGGCGACATAGGCGGCGCAGGAAAAGGGTCGCACGATACCGGTAGTGCCGAGGATGGAAAGGCCGCCGATGATACCGAGCCGGCCATTCATGGTGCGCTCGGCGATACGCTCGCCGTCGTCCACGCCCACGGTCACGGAGAAACCGCCGGTGAAGCCCACCGCCTCGGCCACCTCCCCCAGATGTCCTTCGATGAGCCGGCGGGGCACTGGATTGATGGCCGGTTCACCCACGGCCACCGGTAGCCCCGGACGGGTGACTGTACCAACCCCCGCGCCGGCGTGAAAGGCGACCCCCGGCTCCGGGCGCGGCTCCACCAGGGCCCAGACGCGGGCCCCGTGGGTGGCATCGGGGTCGTCGCCGGCGTCCTTGATGACAGCGGCTTCGGCCCCGGTGGGGCGAACGGTCTGATCGTTGATGGTCATGGGCACCGATGCACCTCGGGGCAGGGT